>NZ_OZ012602.1:0-170756 GCF_963942435.1 Shinella sp. WSD5-1 | reverse complement strand
ATCCCGTGACACACTGCCATCTGAATGCGATGGTCGCCGACACGCAGCGATGGGAGCAAAGCGCCGCCTTCCTTCTCGATAGTCATCCCGGCGTGAAAAGGTGGGTCAAGAATGACCGGCTTGGCTTTTTCATTCCCTATCGGAATCGTGGAATTCCGGCCAAATATGTGCCGGACTTCATCGTCGTCACCGACACGGATCAGAATGTCGTCATCGAGATCAAAGGGCAGATGACGGACGGCGCGGACGCAAAGGCGAAAGCGGCACAGCGCTGGACTGATGCCGTCAACCGACTGGGGCAATATGGCCAATGGCATTACCTCCTTGCGACCGATCCCGGTCGTCTTGGTCTCATGCTCAACGACTTCACCGAAGCCTCCTGGGATGAGGGGCCATTCGCGCTGACATAGCTCCTGGCGGTCGGGTTCCTGTTCTCTCGTGTGGCAGCGGAGCCCGATCGCCTGCCCATCACGGTCCCGGCGTGCGGCCTAGCACACCGCGACGCTGCCAGCTGCGCGGCCTTGCATTCTGTTCTCACGACCATCGAACCGGCTAACGGAGAAGGGGAGCGCATCGATAGAACGGAGATCCATCAGTCTATCGCTGCAACCTTACCCTAAGACGCCGAGCGCGCTCCTTGAAGGCGTCCTCGCCCCCTTCCAGGATACTGCACACCTGATGGCGCATGTCGGCGTCCTCCAGTCCTCCGGAAACGTAGGTGATTGACGGCAGTTCGCCAGGGCTATGCGTGCCGGCGCTAGCGACGATGATCTGGTCAGCATCCGTGTTGATCACGAGGTTGGCGTTGTGGGTGACCATGATGACCTGCCGCTTGGCCTTGGCCGCGATGAACAAGGCGACCAGTTCATCAAAGATCGATTTGGGATCGAGATTCTCCTCGGGCTGATCGATGATCAGGGGCCGATGATCGCTCTCGTCGAGCGCCAAGTACAAGAGGAGCAAGACAATCCCGCGCGTACCCGGCGACAACTTTGTGATGTCGGTGCCTTCGTAATCGATGCTGTAGGCGATCTGGATGTGGTCGGTGCTGAACAGCCACTTTGCGAAACGCATCAGCCAGCTTCGATATGCCGATTGATCATTCGCCGGTACATTGGCCACCGCGAGAAGCTCGTCCTGCCAGGCATCAGTGAAGTGCTGGATCGCCGTATCGATGGCGCCCACATCACCTGTTTCCCACGCCTTTCGGAGGTTGGCGTTGGCCCACTGTTCGATCGAGCCCTTTCCCTTAAAATCGCCGGCGCGCCGCAGGTCGAAAAGCTTCTCGCCGAGCGCGGCCCACTGCTTTACATCGGCATGCCGGCTGGCCGAAAAGGACAGCTTCTGCAACGTGCCTTGGGCGGCCTGTAGGCGGTCGACCAGAGGCTGATACAAGTCACGCAGGACCTGCTCTTCGGCGATAATCGCTTCGAACACGCGTAGGTAGCTGTCCCGCCGCTGCTTGCTGAGATCCGCCATGCGCACAGCGGCCTTTTCGCAATCGGCAAGCGTGGCGCGGCTGGCCTCGATCTGAGTATTCTCCTCGGCAATGCGCTTGACCAACGCTGCAAACTTCTGCGCGGTCTCGGTGTCGATATTGATGAGAGCCTGCAGACGCAATGCCTCCGCCTCCAACACTGCAAGCGGCGTCTTCTCTGGGTCCGCACCCTCTGCCAGATAGGACTGATTGGGATCGGTGATACGTGCCGGAGGCACCCCTCGCCACGCTGCCGCATTCTTTCGTGTGGTCTCAAGCTTGGCTGCCAGGGCGGCGTCGACGTCACCATGATACTCAAGCAGGAATGCTTGCCAGTCCGTGTCATCGAGACGAGCCGCGACGAAGCTCGATTTCGTCTGCCGAAGCGCTTCCGGCGCTTTGTTTTGCCGAAACGCCTTCACCTCATCCTGCAGGCCGAGGAGCGAACTCTCCTGATTGGCGAAGTACCGGACGTACGAACGCACCTTTTCGGCGGCATTGGTGATGGCTGAAAGACGGTCGGCCCGTGCCTCGCTCCCTTTCACGATGAGCTTGTCGCGATCGCTCTCCAATCCCTTGACGGTCTGCTCCTTCTGGGCGAGCTGCTGCTTTAGCCCAGAGATCTGCCGCTTCTTTTCCCGCTCGAGGCCGATCTGATCCGAGAGCGTGGAAATGGCATCCTCTTCGCGCTGGCGAGCGAGGCGGAGGCGCGTTGCCCGCAGCTCCAGAAGCTGGTCGAAGCGAAATGTCCCATCCTTTTCGGGATGCGCTTCGAAGATCACTCGTTCGATCTCGGCCAGAAGTGCATCGGTCATTCCGTCAGCCGAGCACAGTTCCTCGACGAACTTCTGCGAAAGATAACGCGCCCGCGGGAAGCGTCCGTCTAGCTCGGCATCATAGTCGTAGTCGAGCAGATCGCGTTCGGATGGGTCGCCGCTGCCCCAGTCAAGTCGGACACTTGCCCCTTCGAGTAGATCCCCTGCTCGGAGAAGGAAGGAGGCAGGGCTGAGATGTTCAGAAGCCGCATCGCAACCTGCGGCAATCGCGTCGGCGAGAGCCGTCTTTCCTGAACCCCGCGCGCCGATGATAGCGACGAGCCCAGGGTTGAGCTCGACGACGGGTGTTGCCGCCCAGTCGGCATTTTGGATTGTGACGCAAGAAATCACCTGCGAGGGCGTGGCGCGAGTCGGAGGTGCGGCGCCGACAAATGCCCGTCCGGCAGGATCGATGACCGCCTGACGCAGCGAGTCGAAGTGAGCACCCCCCTTTACCCAGGAATAGCGATCGCCGTCGGGAGCCCCGACTTTTGCTGTCTCATGGGCATCGCTTCCGTGCAGACAGGGTTTGAGTGCTCCATACCGGGAGCGGATATCGTCCGGCGTGGCGCTGCTTTTACGGCCTAACCAGAAATCCCGTTGACTGATGCTGCTGGCGAATATGATGTGAGCGAACCGCTCAACCTCCTGTCGCTGCGCCCCTTCAGCTTCGCCCCGCATGCCGGACGTGCCATCATGCTCGCTCCCGGCAACTGCTATGAGAACATTGGCTTGGGCCCAATCGATCGCGCGATAGAGCTCCACCAACTGTTCAAAGCTCACCTTAAACTGCGTCGCGCCACGTGCGAGTGCAGCTCGTCCAGAGAGACCGGGATCGATCCTCGAGCCGAGGCGCGTTAGCTCGTCTGGCGTGCATGCGAACCGATCCCCAGAATACTCGAACGTCAATTGCGCGAGGAAGCGCTGTGTAACCCCTACATGATCAGGATCCTGCGGATTGACGAGAAGATGGCAGTTCACCCAGTTGCCCTTGACGGTCCCAAAGGCAAGTCGCAGCTCCACATTCGGAAAGACAAGGTCGACGCCAGGAAGGCGACCGTCGCGGTGTTTCGCATCACGGACGCGCTCATAAGTGTCGAGCAAATAGTAATCGGTGACGCCTAGCGCGCGGATGACGGGCGCCGCCATTTCAATCCTGGTGAGATATTGCTCCCAGCTGTCGGTGCCATTAAACTGATCGTTCAGTACGGTACCCGGTGCATGAATATGAGGCTCCCATCGGAGCCAGCGTGATCCGGAACTACCCACATTCCCCCCAATCATGTGTTTTTATGCCGTCGAGTTCCGCCTCGTGACTATGTCAATGTCGCAAACCAAGAGCTCGCAGCCACGCCTCGACCTGCCCGAAGGCATCCTGCTGCCATTGCTCGGGTGTGCGACCATCAAGGATATCCGTCTCAGCAACGAATTTTCGGACGCTCGTCGGCCCATATCCTTCGGGCGCGTCGAACTTCTCCGCAATATATTGATAGCCTTGTGAGCCGCTCTCATGCTCGAGTAGCGGTTTGCACGCTGCGGCCAGGGCTTCGATCCCATCAGGATAATTTCGAATACAATAATAGATGTCGTAGGCGTCCTTCTGCTTGTGACGGCCGTTGAGGGCATAGCCCTTCATCGCAAGCAAGGCAGGGATCGAGCATACGGCTACCTCGACGCGGTTGGTGCCGCCTTCCGGCATATCTCCGGATATCGCGACGAGTTGGTAGAAGCGAAGAGCAAGGTCCGCTCCGTCAGCGCGCTGAACAGCAAAATCGCTCAAGATCGGCGGGCTATTCTTCACGATCTCCGCGTGACGGGGCATGAGGAAATCGACGACGATGTCGATGGGCGCCCCGCCATCGTTTACCGGCACCTGACGGACAAGCTGAAAGCGCCGAAGTTCCTCCCTCTGCTTGTACCCATTGCCCAAGAGAGCCTCGACCAAGTTCACATACTCGCCATCGCCGAGGGCTTCCGCGTCGAGGCCGAGATCGACATCAAGTGTCCCCAGATGGGGCATGTCCTCATTGTCGAGCAGCAGCCAGGGAACCGCACCACCAATCACCGCGAACTTCCCTTTGAAGCTGCCGAGGATCTGTCCGATTTCGACAAGGACACCCTTCACGGCCTTCGTTGTGCGGTCCTCATAATCCGCTGCGGACTGAGGCTCGGGCGGCACTATTTTCGCCATGAAAGGAGTTCCTTTCTGAGATGTTCAGCAGCTTCCGCTCCGCGTTCGCCCGCGATGGAAAGATCAAGATAGGTTTGGACGGGACTCGTGCAGATTACATTCGGGGCAGGCTCGACGATATCGTTGAAGAGGCCACGATCTTTAAGCACCGTAACCACAACGTTCGCTCCCGACGCCGCGGGGGAAAGTTTCAGGGCATCGCGCAGACGGTTGAGCCCGGCCGCATCCGCGTAAAAATGTTGTGTGGCAACGCGGCCATAAGGGGCCAGCCAGTGCGCCGCCGAAAACGAGGCGAACGCAGCGTGGGGATAGCCTTCCTGTGCACCAAGTGCGCCTCGCGCAGAGGCCTCCAAGGATTGGCCATGGAGCGTCGTGTAAAAACTCATGCGCTCGCCTGCCGGCGCTTCATAGGCTTCGCGCCAAGAGTCAAGGAGTCCATCGGGCTGAGAAAGCCGCAAGCCATCTTCCGTAACCTCGGCCCATTCGCGGTCGACCAACTCGCTCCGAACATTACTCACGTGGCCAAGGCTGACATCGGAGGCCTGGGCGAGGTCTGCGACTCGCCATGGTCGAATAGGATCGCGAAGAAGAACCCGAAGAACCTGCGCCGACTTTGGTTTGAATATTGATTTCAGACTGCGGTGGACCGCGGGTGGCTTCGCGTCGACCTGCCGCTCGATGAAGACGCTTTCGAACGCGATCCGCGCGTTCCCCACGAAATCGATAAATCCAACATTGAACTCCCGGCATAGCGCTTGCGCATCCGGCGATAGATATGGCGCGATGAAGATCGGTGTTGCCGGTGGATCGAAATGATCCGCGGCTTTGTGGAGCTGAAGGAGGGTCGCACGCACATGCCGCGGCTGGCCCGCTGGCTTGACCTCGCAAACCAGGAAATGGTGATGCCCATCGATGTTGAGTTCTACCAGAATATCGACGCCGGAGCGTGGTGACGTCAGCTCCACTTTGTTTATCCGTAAGACGGGCACACTCTGCAGCAGCCCCTCAACAACCTTCGCTGCTTGGCTTTCGAGTTCATTCAATGAGTCGTCGGTTTTCAACATTTGCTGAAAATGGCGCCTTCGGTGAAACCAGTCAAGCGAATTTCAGTGGACGATGGTTTTCAACAAGCGCTGAATAACCCTGCTAGAGTGAAACGCATTGCATGATCGGGCCACCTGGTGGCAAGGGAGCAAGGTCGTGCGGGTCTAGAGAACGCCCCACGCTCGGTATCTACCCCTGCCCGTCATCTCGCGAGCACCAAGCTCGCTAATTAAATTCAGAGCGCCGCGGGGCGTCACCCCGGCCGCCTTTGCGATCATGGACGCCGACACGATCGGGCGCGACAGGATCAGATCGATCACCGCCGGAAGGCTGCTCGACGAGCGACGGCCGCGCATCCTCCGCTCCATCTGATCCCGCGCCTGGTTGAGCCGGACGATCTCCTTCATACCAGCCTCCGCCGCGATAGACATCGCCTCAAGGAAAGCGAGCAACCGCGTCGTTCGCTCTCTCGCGCGACGTCGCTCTCGAGGAACAGCTTTCAGCCCGACATTGTATGCCAGCAGATGCGAGATGATCTTGCCGCTCGACCGGAGATAGGCGACGACGAGCTGGCCACCGAGCCAGTGCTGGCGTTGCACCGGCTCCAAGGATTCCCAGGCGTCGTACAACAGCACGGCCGCAAGTGCGGGTGGCAGTGTTTCTGCACACTTCAGGACCGAACGCCATTGTGACAGCCGTTCCGCCTCATCCCAGTCTGGGTCGCGGATAACCAGGTCGCCGACGGCGAGTGAGGGGCGCGCTGCGGATGTCGGCGCAGAGCCGTCGCTCAACGCGTCGAGGACGCGCTGCGAGCGACATATGATCGCATCAATATCAGCGAACTCGCGGGCAAGCACACCATCCTCATCATCGTCGAGATCGACGCTCCCCTCCCCTGCTCGCCCGGCCAGCGCGAACTCTTGCTGCCGCTCCGCGCCGAGAACCGCTCCTGTCAGCGCAGCCACGCCGCCCTCGCTGACCGCCCAGGCGGGATCGGCACCGAAGATCCGACGCCGAGCACGGAGGATCGTGTGCCCGATGGTCAGCTCATGGGTGGGCGCCCGGATATCCATTTGGGCATCGTGGAGCACGAGGTCCTCGACATGGACGAGTTCGCCCGCCACCCACATACTGGCAGCCGCATCAAAGAAATGTCCCCGCTCGACAAAACCATCGCCGACGGGGCTGCGGCGTACAACCTCGTCGAGTCGGGCAAGTCGATCTTCGGCCCGTGCAATGGCTGGAAGAAGCGTCTCCAGAGGCAATTTCTCGATTTCGTAAGCCATTGTAATAAAATGCCTGCCAATCCGATACAGAAGTTATCATGTCCTTCGCTTCCGTCACATAGGTAGATTTCCCGCGCGCGTACTTAGTAAAGGCGGCTAGGCCTTCCGGATTGAACAGAGGTATGCCCACCGCGCCTCAGGTCGACGAGAAAGGCCATTTTTCCAATGGTTTCGACATTCAGCGCTGCGGCAAATGGAAACAAGAGACGTTTACAAACGATCGGTTATCCTTATCTTCTACAATTGGAAATCCGCACCAGAACAACTCTCTTAGGCGCTCCAGATGCCCGCTGACACACGCAATCGCACTTCCCGTCGACCACAGGGCCGGCTAATCGGCTATGCGCGCGTCTCGACGGACGAACAGATGACGGAGGCCCAGGAGATTGAGCTCCGCTCGGCCGGCTGTGACGTCATCGTTCAGGAACACGGATCCGGCGCATCGCGCGCCCGTCCAGCCCTGTCCAAGTTGCTTCGAGAGATCAATGCCGGCGACACACTTGTGGTCGTGCGGCTCGATCGTCTGGCGCGCTCCGTTAGTCATTTGCTCAAGGTGATCGAGGATCTGACTGCGAAGAACGCGCATTTTCGGTCGCTCCGCGATCCGATCGACACGTCGACGCCGCAGGGAATGTTTTCTCTCCAGGTGCTTGGCGCCGTGGCGCAGCTAGAACGCGCACTGATCTCCGAGCGAACGAAGGCAGGCATCAAGGCCGCAAAAGCGAAGGGCCGACTGCCCGGCAACCCGGGTATCCGGGAAAAACGGCCCGAGGCGCTGGCCAAAATGACCGCGGCGCAGAAAGCGGCTTACGGCGATCGCATCCAGGCTACCGCCAATCAATGGCTTCCGACCGTTCGGCGCATGCGGCCGGATCACACCTGGGACGACATCGCCCGCGTTTTGAACCAACGCGGCCTCGATTGGACGCCAGAGCGTCTTCGCCGCGCCGTGAAGTGGATGGTCGCGGAGCGCATGGCCGATGCGGCGTTGCTTCGCAAGTCCCCTCCCCGTCCGCCTGAAGATCGCTTGATGACGTTGGTCGCCGGCATTCACTCGTCGAACTCGGACCTGACGCTGCGCGAAATCGCGGCCCAACTCGAAAGGTTGCATGAGCGCACTCCGCGCGGCGGCTCGAAATGGTCGCCCTCGTCCGTGAAGAACCTCATCGATCGTGCCCGCCGATCGGGACTGATCTCCAGCGCCGGATAGCAGCGCGGCCTTCATCGCGATTTCGGCGTCTGCAGGCCCTTCAAGCTCTTCAACAGTGAATCCGACACCTGCAGCCGATCTCCGGCTTCGGCCGCATCATTCGATCGGCTCCCAGCCAGACCGCGATCGTCGCCGGACTTCTGCGCATCGAGCTTTGCCCTGAGCAAGGCCATGATCATCGGCCAGGTCGAGAATTTCCCGTCCTTGGCGCGGTCCGTCAGGCTGCGCAAATAGCCGCCGGCGTTGCTGATCTGACCGGCCCTCTGGTAGATCGCGGCCAGCGTGATCCCGGCATGCTGCTCTCCCATGACCTCACAGGCTTCCCGCCAGGCGCTCGGGCTGATCCCCAGCATCGGCCGGGCCAGTTCCGCGGCCGCCAGCAAGTCTCGCCAGTGCCGGATATCCCCTCCTTGTGCCAGTTCACGGATTTCGGGGCAGGCATCCAGCACGATCCCCAATGGTAGCTCCCGTTTCGGCAGGCTCCGCACGTTGACGGTTTCCGCAACGCCGCCGCTCACTTCATCATCTTTTCCAAAGCCGTATTCAGATTCAAAATTAGAGTCTGGTTTTGAATTTTGTATGTGACGACCGGAATGGGACTCATTGGCGTCCAGATTCTGCGTTTTCGCGAATGATTCCAACACGTCACGGATATCGACGCAGAGTTCGTGAAGTTCCTGCGCAATGTCGTCCACAAGCTGCCGGGGAGCCGAACGTGGGAGCCTCGCGATGATCCGCTGATAGGTCTGCGTGACCCTGCCCCAGTTCCCCGGAACGTTCTCCTCAATGCCGGTTTCAATCATCTTGACGATGTCGCGCCGGAGCAACGTGAGACGCTCCTTCGCAACGCGAAACGCCTTCTTCTCAGCTTGCAGTGCCTCAACCAGGTCTCGAAACTCGTCCGCCCGCGCCACGATCGGCGACAGGTCGAAGCCGTAGGCCTGTTCGATCTCCCCTCCCCTTCCCTTGCGAGCGAAGCGTTTGCCATTGGGGCTGTCGCGGCGGATGATCACGCCGCAATCGACAAGCACCGCGATATGCCGTCTGAGGGTCGTCGGCGGCATCCCATTTGCGCGCGCAGCAAGCTGCTCGTTGGACGGCCAGACTACAAGCTCCGCGTCGCCGCTCAAGGATGTGTCCGGGTGAAACGACAGCAATGCGTTGAGAATCGTGAGTGACCGATCCGTAGCACCAATCAGTTCCCGCGCTTCGCGGATATGCTGGAAGACCTGCCACTTGTGGACGGCAGCGTCAGGTGAGATTGCCTTTGCAGTCATTTGACTTGCGATATGGCCGAGCGTCATCGCCCGCCGCCCGAAGGGCGTCGTCGAGATATGCGTCTGCATTTCCTTTTACCTTCTGCTAGGCAAAAGAAATCTGCTCGCCGAAACGGCGTTGAGCCTCAGAAGACTCTTGACGGTGATTCTCGGAAATGCGATTCTCTTAGTCGCGACACTACAGAGAAGGGCTTCCGGAATTTGTTTCGGTGGCCTTTTTCTTTTGCGGTTCGTAGTTTTTCATCTCTACCGAGCGCGGCTCGGAATTGATGCAAATCTCACCCTCGGTCGGCTTTCTCTCCTTCATTCGTTTCAAGAAATTGGACATACAAACGATCCAACTGGTCCGCGACATACTCTCCGAAAGATGGCACCAGTTTCTCGTCGAAAATTAATGCTGTCTTCCCGGTCTCTAACTGGATGCGCGCCGCCTTTTTCCCTTTCGGCGTGCTCCAGTTTTTTACTTTCCTGGAAGGCTTGGCCGGCCGCTTCGATGCAACATCGAAGATGAGAGCGAAACGAGCATCGCTATCTGCGTCCAAGAACCGTTCAGACCCCAGAATCGCCTCAACAGCGTCCATGACCTTTGGTTTCCCGAGGCTTTCAGCAAGCGCTGCCCAGCGCGATCTACCCGCTTTCGCGGCCGGGCCAATCTGGATAGCAAGCTTTTCTGGAATGCTCCGCGCGACGGCGATATAGCGGCTTAGGTCAGACTTGTCGGTCGATAGGGCAGCAGTAATGGTTGCGCGATCAAAACCCGCATCCTCGAGCCGGAGCGCAAAGAGCGCCTTCTCAATGAATGAAAGGTCGGCGCGATCAAGATTCTCTCGTCCTTGAGCCACCACCAGGTCACGATCGGTCAGGCTTCGGACGATCGCCGACACCTCTCGACCCAGATCTATGGCAGCCCGTAGCCGCCGACGTCCGTATGCAATTTGATACCGGCCAGTCTTTTCCGGATGAGGTCGAACGAGGATCGGGACTTGCTGTCCGTTTTCAGCGATGCTTGCCTTGAGCTGATCGAATTTTGGGTCAATAGCGGTCGGCAATCGGTCGGCAATCGTCGATCCTTCAATCATCGACGGATCCAAGGAAACGACCGCCTCGCCCGAAGCCAACTGATCCTGAAGTCGAGCTGCGGTTTTCGCTCCCTCCGCCATCTCTTGCAGTGACGAGCCCATCGCGGAGATTGCGCCAGTGCGCACACGGGCAGCTGACTTGTCCGTTGCAGCCTTTTCGCTCACAACCGGCTTTTTGAGGAACAATGAGTCGATCGCGTCCTTACGGCTCATGGCGTTGATCTCCGCAAGCTAGTTTCGAAGCACCGCATCCGGCGGAAGGCGGCCTGTTGGGAGCTCCCAACAAGCTGCGGCTAAAGCAGCTTGGGCGGCGGCTTCCCCCAACCTTTTGGTTCAAAATTGTTGGATACGATCCCTGCAACGAAAACAGAAATCGGCTCTGGTGGAGTCTGTTGGGAGCTCCCAACGGTATGTAGGGATCCTGTAATACTCCAATCATGGGCGTCCCCAGGCAGCCTTAATCAATCCTTCGATTTCGGCGTTCACCGCGTCCAAAGCTTCCATCGCCCGGTCGTATGTCGAACGAGTTAAATTCTCTCGCCCGATTTCATAGAGCGTCTGTTTCGTAAGGCCGGCGTCGGAAACCGCCGCAGACTTCACCATCGGATTAGTCAGGACGTGATCATCGAACATGTTCCTCAGCAGCGCCGCGACCTTCGTCTGCGGGGCATCCTGAGGTTCGAACCGGGTCAGCAGATAGCGGATGAAATCATACTGTAGATTCCCTCCGGCCTCCTTCACGACACCGAGAAGATCGCGAGTCATAAGCAGAAACTGACTCATCGACGCGATATCGAGCATCTGCGGGTGCACCGTAATGACCATTGATGTCGCGGCGCACAGACCACTGAGTGTCAGGAAACCGAGCTGGGGAGGGCAGTCGATCACAACGACGTCATAGTCGTCAGCGACTTCGTCAAATGCTTGGGCGACACGCGTGAAGAAAAGCCCATCTCTCGAACCACGGTCAGTCAGGGCCTTTGGGGTTGTGTGCTCGAACTCCATAAGCTCGAGGTTTCCCGGGACGAGATGCAGACCATCGAAGTACGTTGAGCGGATCACCTCTTTGAGCGACCGCCTAGAGTCGTCGTACCGGATTGCCGCGTACAGTGTCTCGTTGGCACCTACATCCGTCTCCGGGAGAACGCCGAGGAGTGCCGATAGGCTGGCCTGCGGATCGAGGTCTACAGCAAGTACCCTGTAGCCCTGCAATGCAAGATACTGAGCAAGGTGGGCTGACGTTGTTGTCTTGCCGGAGCCGCCTTTAAAATTGGTCACCGCAATGACCTGCAAGTGTTCCGAGCCGCGCCGATGGGGCACAAACTCGATACTCTCGCGTCCGCGGGCAGAGCCTGCCAGCATATGCCGGATTTCGTTAATCTGACCGAGTGTGTAGAAGCGCCTTCCGTTGCTGGCGAGTTCGGGTTGAGGACCTTCACCCGCCAGAGTCATCTTTCGAAGGGTCGAATCAGATATTTTCATTAGGCGCGCCGCTTCACCCGACGTGAATTTGCGCAAACTCTTGTGCGACGTCGGAGGGAACAGGGCTTCGCTCATAGCCTGGAGCTGAGAGCTCAGTTGTTCAGCGTGATCACCAATAGTGACATCTACCGAGGGACGATCATTTCGGGATATGGCAACAGCTTTGCTCACGGTGGAATCTCTTGTCACGGTTAATCGGCATGTAATGCCATTTTTCCGTGACGATTACTGAATGCGTGTTTGGTTGCAAGGCGTTTTTGGTTAACGAAAGGTTAACGCGCTTTTGCCCCAGTTAAGCCGAAAGCGGATTCATCAATCATTATCTTGTAGTTAGCCTGCCTCCCGTTGTTCGCAGCGGGGTGTAGGAAATGCAGATCTGCACCTCTTATCAACATTTTAGACTCCGCCTTCCGCCCGATTTTCGAGAGCTATACCGCCGATTCGGTAGAATCACCGGATGCAAATCTGCACATAGCCACACGCAGCACGAGATGATTTTCCTTCGCCTGACCAGTTCATGCGGAGATCACAATGCAGATTCTGAGCGTCTCGGCCGACCACTACGCAAGCAACCACAACTACCTGAACCAGATGCACCGTCTTCGGGCCGCCGTGTTTGGCGACCGCCTGGAATGGGATGTCACGATTACGGACCAGGGTGAGCGGGATCAGTACGATGATCTCCAGCCAACCTACATCTTGGCGATCTCCGCCGACCAGAAAGTCGTCGGCTGCGCGCGCCTGCTGCCTGCATCTGGCCCGACGATGCTGGAGCAGATATTCCCGCAACTGCTGGAGCGCGGTTCGCTCGACCCCCATGCCGCAATGGTCGAGAGCTCACGCTTCTGCGTCGACACGTCGCTTCAAGCGGGGAGGGGAGGGAGCCTCCATCAGGCGACGCTCACCATGTTCGCCGGCATCATCGAATGGTCGATGGCAAACGGTTACAGCGAGATCGTCACCGCCACTGATCTTCGCTTCGAGCGCATCCTGAAGCGTGCGGGATGGCCGATGAGCCGTCTCGGCGATCCCGTGGCCATTGGCAATACCACAGCCGTTGCGGGCAGCCTGCCGGCTGATCGCGCCAGCTTCGACACGGTTTGCCCGCCAGGTTACCGTTCGACCATCGAGCACGATGGCGCCGGTCCTTTGAGGAGCGCGGCGTGACCCAGCTCCGTTCCCATCCTCGTCTCGTCCGCAAACTCCAGGACGCACTCGGCGACCAGCTCTGCGTCGCACTCGACGATGCAACGGTCGTCGAGATCATGCTCAATCCCGATGGAAGGCTGTTCATCGAACGGCTGGGGCACGGTGTTGCCCCCGCCGGGGCGATGAGTGCCGCCACCGCCGAAGTCGTCATCGGCAGTGTCGCCCATGCGCTGCAGTCGGAAGCTGACGACGAGCAGCCGATCATCTCCGGCGAACTGCCGATCGGCGGACATCGGTTCGAGGGCCTGCTTCCGCCGGTGGTATCGGCGCCTGCCTTCACGATCCGGAGACGGGCGTCGCGGCTGATCCCGCTCGACGAATACGTCAAGTCGAAAGTCATGACGGAGGCACAGGCCTCTGTGCTGCGCAGCGCGATCGCGTCGCGCATGAACATCGTCATTTCCGGCGGAACCGGGTCCGGCAAGACGACACTCGCCAATGCCGTCATCGCCGAGATCGTCGCGACGGCGCCGGACGCTCGCATGGTCATCCTGGAAGACACCGCCGAGATCCAGTGCGCGGCGGAAAACGCCTTGTGCCTGCATACCACCGAGACGGTCGATATGGCCCGGCTCCTGAAAAGCACCATGCGTTTGCGACCGGACCGCATCATTGTCGGCGAGGTCCGCGACGGCGCCGCACTCACTCTGCTCAAGGCATGGAACACCGGCCATCCGGGCGGCGTCACCACCATCCATTCCAACACGGCGATGTCGGCCCTGCGCCGGCTGGAGCAACTGACCGCGGAAGCGAGCCAGCAGCCCATGCAGGAAGTCATCGGCGAGGCCGTTGATCTCGTCGTTTCCATCGAACGAACAGGGAAGGGCAGACGGGTCCGGGACGTGATCCATGTCGAGGGGTTCAGCAATGCCCGCTACCGGACCGAACACTACGCCCAGATTGATGAGGACAGCCATGCCGCATGAGACAAGGATAAATCTCGCCACCCTGGGCCTCGCCACCATCGCTTTAACCCTCGCAGAACCGGCACTGGCCTCCTCGGGCGGCGGCGGCCTGCCATGGGAGTCGCCGCTGCAGCAGATCCAGCAATCGATCACCGGACCCGTCGCCGGCTTTATTGCCCTGGCAGCCGTTGCCATCGCCGGCGGCATGCTGATCTTCGGTGGCGAACTGAATGATTTCGCGCGGCGGCTTTGCTTCATCGCCCTTGTCGGCGGGGTCCTGCTTGGCTCAACACAGATCGTCGCCTTGTTCGGCGCGACCGGTGCGTCGATCGGGGCGGCCGACACACCGTCAGCGACCGACATCGCTACGCCGCCGCGCGAACCTTCAAGAGAAGGGGAGGGAGCGCATGGCTGAGCCCGGCTCCAACCTTTCCCGCTCGCCTGTACACAGGGCGCTATCGCGTCCGAACCTGCTGATGGGCGCCGACCGCGAGCTGGTGCTGCTGACGGCACTTGCCGCCATCATCCTGATCTTCGTTGTGCTGACCTGGTACGCAGCGCTCTTCGGCCTCGCGATCTGGCTGATCGCTGTCGCGGCACTGCGCATGATGGCAAAGGCCGATCCTTTGATGCGGCGGGTCTATGTCCGCCATATCTCCTACAAGGCGTTCTATCGCGCAACGTCCTCGCCCTGGCGCAAGTTCTGAGGGTTCTCGATGGTTGCCGTCAAGTCATTCCGTCATTCTGGTCCGTCCTTTGCCGATCTGGTGCCCTATGCCGGCCTGGTCGACAACGGCGTGATCCTGCTCAAGGACGGTTCGCTGATGGCCGGCTGGTATTTCGCCGGACCGGACAGCGAGAGCTCGACCGACGCCGAACGCAACGAGGTGTCGCGGCAGATCAACGCGATCCTGTCTCGGCTCGGCTCCGGATGGATGATTCAGGTCGAGGCGGTTCGCGTGCCGACGGATGATTATCCGGTCGATACCGATTGCCACTTCCCCGATCCGGTCACGCGGGCGATCGACGCCGAACGGCGAGCGCATTTCCAGAAGGAGAGGGGGCATTTCGAGAGCCGGCACGCAATGATCCTGACATGGCGGCCGCCGGAGCCGCGGCGCTCCGGCCTGACTCGCTATGTCTATTCGGATACGGTTAGCCGATCGGCTACCTATGCCGACAAGGCCCTGGAGACGTTTCTGACCTCGATCCGCGAGGTCGAGCAATATCTCGCTAATGTCGTCTCGATTCGCCGGATGGTGACGCGGGAGACGTCAGAGCGTGGTGGCTTCCGGGTTGCCCGTTATGACGAGCTCTTCCAGTTCATCCGCTTCTGCATCACCGGCGAGAACCATCCGGTCCGCCTACCCGAGATCCCGATGTATCTCGACTGGCTGGTGACGGCCGAGTTGCAGCATGGCCTGACGCCGCTGGTGGAGAATCGTTTTCTCGGTCTCGTGGCGATCGACGGCCTGCCGGCCGAGAGCTGGCCGGGTATCCTGAACAGCCTCGACCTGATGCCGCTCACCTATCGTTGGTCGTCGCGTTTCGTTTTCCTCGATGCCGAGGAGGCGCGGGCAAAGCTGGAACGCACCCGCAAGAAGTGGCAGCAGAAAGTCAGGCCCTTCTTCGATCAGCTCTTCCAGACACAGAGCCGCTCAGTCGATCAGGACGCCATGATGATGGTGACGGAGACCGAGGATGCGATTGCCGAAGCCTCTTCGCAACTCGTCGCCTATGGCTACTATACACCGGTCATCGTCATTTTCGACGAGTTGCAGCCCCGCTTGCAGGAGAAATGCGAGGCGGTCCGCCGGCTGATCCAGGCGGAAGGTTTTGGCGCACGGATCGAGACACTGAATACGACCGACGCCTTTCTCGGCAGCCTGCCGGGCGTCTCCTATGCCAATATCCGCGAGCCGCTGATCAACACCCGCAATCTCGCCGACCTCATTCCGCTGAACTCCGTTTGGTCGGGAAGCCCGACGGCGCCTTGCCCGTTCTATCCGCCGGGCTCACCGCCGCTGATGCAGGTTGCCAGCGGCTCGACGCCGTTCCGGCTGAACCTGCATGTCGACGACGTCGGGCACACGCTGATCTTCGGGCCGACCGGCTCCGGCAAGTCGACCCTGCTGGCGCTGATCGCCGCGCAGTTCCGGCGTTATCCAGACGCGCAGGTCTTCGCCTTCGACAAGGGCGGCTCGATGCTGCCGCTGACGCTTGGCATTGATGGCGATCACTACCAGATCGGCGGCGATATTCATCCGGAAGGGAAGGGGAGGGCGCTGGCTTTCTGCCCGCTTGCCGAGCTTTCGACCGATGGCGACCGCGCCTGGGCGTCGGAATGGGTCGAGACCCTGGTGGCACTGCAGGGTGTGACCATCACCCCGGACTATCGCAACGCCATCTCCCGGCAGATCGGGCTGATGGCGGAATCGCGAGGCCGTTCGCTTTCCGACTTCGTGTCGGGCGTGCAGATGCGCGAGATCAAGGACGCGCTGCACCACTACACCGTCGATGGCCCCATGGGGCAGCTTCTCGATGCCGAGGAGGACGGTCTGGCACTCAGCGCCTTTCAGTGCTTCGAGATCGAGGAACTGATGAACATGGGCGAACGCAATCTCGTGCCCGTCCTCACCTACCTGTTCCGCCGCATCGAGAAACGCCTGACGGGCTACCCTAGCCTCATCATTCTCGACGAGGCCTGGCTGATGCTCGGCCACCCGGTGTTTCGGGACAAGATTCGCGAATGGCTGAAGGTGCTGCGCAAGGCCAATTGCGGTGTGGTGCTTGCCACCCAGTCGATTTCGGACGCCGAACGCTCCGGTATCATCGATGTGCTGAAGGAGAGTTGCCCGACCAAGATTTGCCTGCCGAATGGGGCCGCGCGGGAGCCAGGCACGCGAGAGTTCTATGAACGCATCGGCTTCAACGAACGGCAGATCGAGATCGTCGCGACGGCGCTTGCAAAGCGCGAATACTACGTCGTCTCGCCCGAGGGCCGCAGGCTCTTCGACATGGCGCTCGGGCCCGTCGCGCTTTCGTTTGTCGGGGCATCCGGCAAGGAAGATCTGAAGCGCATCCGCGCCCTGCATTCCGAACATGGGGCCGCATGGCCTTGTCCTTGGCTCCAGCAAAGGGGGATCGCCCATGCCGAAACATTCTTCCCGGCCAAGTAAGGTGGCGTGCGCCACAATTATCTCGGCCATTATGCTCTCCGCCACCCTACCGGTCACGGCTCAAGCCGGCGGCGTCACCGGGCAGGCGACAGAGTGGACGCAGCTTGCCAACAATGCCGAGCTTGTCTCGTTGGTCGGCAAGTCCGCGGAGCAGGTGAACAACCAGATCACCCAGATCTCCCAGCTTGCCGAGCAGATCCAGAACCAGCTCAACATCTACAACAATCTCCTGCAGAACACGGCGCAATTGCCGAACCACATCTGGGGGCAGGTCGAAGGCGACCTGAAGAGCCTGCAAAACGTCGTCGCCCAAGGACAGGGCGTCGCCTTCTCGATGGGTAATATCGACGATGTGCTGAAGCAGCGTTTCCAGAGCTTTGCCGAGATGAAGAGCAATCTGCCTGATGGAGCGAGCTTCTCCACAACCTACCAGAACTGGTCGAACACCAATCACGACACGATCGCCGGAACCCTGAAGGCAGCGAACCTGACGGCCGACCAGTTTTCCAGCGAAGAGAGCACGATGTCGTCGCTTCGCTCGATGTCAGAGTCGGCCGATGGTCAGATGAAGGCACTGCAAGTCGGGCATCAGATCGCCGCACAGCAGGTCGCGCAGATGCAGAAGCTGCGCGGTCTCGTCTCCCAGCAGATGACCATGATGGGCACATGGTTCCAGTCCGAGCAGGCTCAAAAGGATCTGGCCCAGGCGCGCCGTGAACAATTTTTCAGTGCGACCGAGCGCGACATCCGTGGTGGCCAGACCATGGAGCCACGCTGGTGAGCCCGCGTCTGCTGTTCATCCTGGTATTGGCGGGGATCGTCGCGCTCAGCGCCGGCATCGTCACCTGGAACGTGGTCCAGCCGCGTCCGGCTCCCGTGTCCGGATCGGGCGCAGCCGCGACGCAATCTGCTTCCGAAACCGAGCGCCGCGAGCATCGCGAAAAATTCTTCAGCGGCGATCCGGATCGCGACGTCCGTGGCGGGCAGGAGATGAAACCGCGATGGTGATCGTCCACCCCTCCCGGAAGCTGGAACTCGTGTTCATTTCGATCGGCCTCATCCTGTTGGCGACGACACCGGCGCTTGCCCAACAGGGTTCGGTCCTGACGACGCTGGAAAACTCCGTCGTAACCGCCGCGAAAGGCTGGGAGACAACGGCGATGAACGCGGCGCGTTCGCTGTTCTGGATCCTTGCCGGTATCGAGATCGGGATTGCCGCGGTATGGTTGGCGATCAACGCCGCCTCGCTCGACAGCTGGTTTGCCGAGCTCGTGCGGCGGATCATGTTCATCGGCCTCTTCGCCTTCATCCTGGACCAGGGGCCGTCCTTCGCCAAAGCCGTGGTCGATAGCCTCTACCAAATCGGCGCCGGCGGCGGCTCGGCATCACCCGCAAACATCTTCGACGCGGGCATCCGGGTCGCAACCAAGATGTCGGAACAGGCGAAGTTCGGCTTATGGGAAGACAACGCGCTGGCGATCGCCGCGGTCTTCGCCATGGTCGTGGTCGTCGTATCCTTCTCGTTGGTTGCCGCGATTTTCGTCGCCGTCATGGTCGAGATGTATGTCGGCCTGCTCGCCGGCATGATCATGCTCGGTCTTGGCGGCTCGTCCTTCACCAAGGATTTCGCGGTCAAATATCTGGTCTACGCCTTCTCCGTCGGCATGAAACTGATGGCGCTGGTAATGATCGCCAAGATCGGCTCCGACATTCTGCTGGGGCTCGCCGAGGCGCCGACGGCGACCTCCGAGCAGTTCATCACCACGCTTGCGATCGCCGGCATCTCGGTCGTGGTCTTCGTCATTGCCATGTATGTCCCGCCGATCCTGCAGGGCGTGGTCCAGGGCGCCTCCATCGCCGGCGGCATGGAAGCGATCCGCCATGGCGGCCAGGCCGCCACCTTCGCAGCCGGCGGGGCGTTCCTCGGCGCAAGTGCTGCAACAAAAGGGGCGCAGACGGCGAGCTCGGCGAGGGCCGGGGGCTCGTCGATGGCGGGCGCGGCACTTCGCGGCATGGCGTCCGGCATTGGAAGTGCTGGATGGGCTGCCGGATCGGCAGCCAAGGAGAAGGCCATCGCCTCACCCGGCGCCTATGCCGGATCGCTGCTCGGGCTTGCCAACGCCAAGCTCGACCAGACGCGGCAATCAGGCCGACCAACGCCGCCGCCCCCACCCATCAACGAGAACAAGTAGCTGGAGGATGATCACCCATGGCCGGACGCAATCCGCCAGAGAATTCCCCTATCGCCAATCCCTATCTCGCGGCGCGCAACGAGTGGAACGAGCGCTATGGTTCCTATGTGAAGGCGGCCGCGGCGTGGCGCATCGTTGGCGTCACCGGCATGGTCATGGCGGTGATCGGCTTCGGTTACGCGCTCTACCAGAGTACGCAGGTCAAGCTCGTCCCCTATATCGTCGAGGTCGACAAGCTCGGCACGGCCTCCAGTGCCGGCTTCCCACAGCAGATCGAATATGCCGACCCGCGTGTGGTGCGCGCCACGCTCGGCAGCTTCGTCTCGAATTTCCGAAGCGTGACGCCGGATGCGGTGGTGCAAAAGCAATATATCGACCGAACCTACGGCCTCCTCAGGACCTCGGATCCGGCGACAGAGAAGGTCAATGCCTGGTTCCGTTCCAATTCGCCCTTCGAGAAGGCGAAGACTGCTACCGTCGCGATCGAGGTCAACAATATCGTCGCTCTGTCGAACCAGTCCTATCAGGTCGACTGGACCGAGTTCGAACGCGACCGCCGCGGCAAGGAGACGGCCACCCGCCGCTTTCGCGGCATCGCCACGGTTACCCTTACACCGCCGCAGGACGAGGGCGTCATCCGTCTCAACCCCATCGGTCTCTATGTCAGGGACTTCGACTGGACCGCGCAGCTTTGAAAGGCATGGCCCGAACATGAATATCCGTCTTGAGAACTATTCGGCCATGCTGACTGCCGGCGCCATCATATCAGCAGCGCTGGCGTTCTCCATTCTTGCGCCTCCCGAGGTCTTTGCGGCCGATGGCGTGACCGCGAACGAGGCGAAGGGCGTCAGCATCTCCGGCCAGTGGCGCGGATCGCGCGGGCTCGTGACCAAGGGAGCCGACGGCAAGGTGATCTTTCTCTATGGTGAGGTTCAGCCCTCGGTCGTCTGCTCACCGCTGCAGGTCTGCGACATCGAGCTTCAGGG
The DNA here is from genome assembly GCF_963942435.1 of Shinella sp. WSD5-1. GTDB lineage: Bacteria > Pseudomonadota > Alphaproteobacteria > Rhizobiales > Rhizobiaceae > Shinella > Shinella yambaruensis. The sequence goes on along the minus strand of NZ_OZ012602.1, from coordinate 150,424 downwards.
CGGCGAGGTCGTTCGCGATGTGCTCGTCGGGGATACCGTGCGGTGGAAGGTCGAACCGGCCACGTCAGGGGCGGCGGGTGGTCAGGCAATCCATTTGATCGTTAAGCCGTCGGAGCCCAGTCTCGTCACATCCATGGTGGTGACGACGTCGCGGCGGACCTATCATATCCAGCTCAAGTCGCATGCCACGCAATACATGGCCCGCGTCGGATTCGAGTATCCGGAGGATGTCTCGGCGAAACTTGCCGACATCAATGCCCGTCTCGAGGCGAGCACCATTCCAGGCGCCGGCGTTCCTGCCGAGCAGCTCAACTTCTCCTATTCGGTGTCAGGCAGAGCCGGCTGGCGGCCGACACGGGTCTATTCCGATGGCCAGAAAACCTACATCCAGTTCCCGCGCTCGATCTCCGGCCAGGATGCACCGGTTCTCTTCGTCACATCTGGCGGCCAGAACCGCATCGTCAACTACCGGATGAAGGGCGACATGATGGTGGTCGATTATCACGTCGATCGCGCGGTGCTGGTCTCGGGCGTTGGCTGGAAACAGGAGAAGGTGACGATCAGAAGAGGAGGACGGTGATGCGACCCTTTGCCGACAATCTCCTGTTGCGCCCCATCCGCGCCCTTGCCGCAGCCGGCACCTTCGCCATCCTCTCCGGATGCCAGTCTATCGGGACCGATGGTCTCGTAGCGAGCAACGCACCACCCGAGATCTCCGGCCCGGCGGCAAGCGCCATTGCCGGCGATATGGTCAGCCGGCTTGCCGAGCAGATCGGACCCGGCAAGGCGACGGTTGCGCTGAAGGCGGACACCTCACCCTTCGGGCAGGCTCTGGAGGCGGCGCTGAAAGGCTGGGGTTACGCCGTCGTCACCGACCAGAAGACGGACGACGGAACGAAGATCATCCCACTCGCCTATGTGATCGTGCCCTTCGACGGACAAGTGTTGGCGCGTCTTTCGACCGATAGCGTCGAGCTCGGTCGGGCCTATTCCGTTACGGCAAGCGGTGCTGCGCCGGCGAGCGCGCTCTCGCTGATGCGACGCGGCTAAGGGGAAGCATCATGGTCCAATCCTTGCAACTTGGCAGTGCTGCAAATGCCGAAGCGGAATCTGGCATCAAGCGGATCAATCGGCTGCCGATTATCGTGGTGATCGTGCTGGTCATCGCTTTCCTTGGCGTGATTTTCTATGGGCTCTCGTCCCGTGGACTCTATTTCAGCAAGGACGGCGGTCCGGACACAAGCTCGGGCAATCCGGCGTCAACCTTCGCCGACCAGATCAAGCGTGGTGTGACGGATGGCATCATCGGTGAGCCACAGCAGCAAACCACGTTTCAGCCGACATCTGTCGAGACGAAGCAGGCCGAGGAAAAGTCAAGCAATCCCTTCACGCCGCAACCGGGACAAAACGAGGAACAGCAGCGCGGGCAGGAGTTGGAAAACGAAGAGGTCTGGCGTGCACGGCTTGAGCGCGAGCAGAGGGAGCAATATCTGCGTGAGCGGCATCGTCAGCGCATGGCCCGACTACAGGCGAATGACGCTGCCTATGACGCACCACTCGCCATCGACCGCAGCAAGCTGGAGGCGAGCGCAGACCAGGCCACCTCGGCGGGAACGACGACGAATGCTGCGTCATCGACGACCACCGGCGGCACCTCGGATCTCTATGCAGCCGCGTTGCGGACGGGCCTCGGCGGGCAAAATGTCGATCCGAATGGACAATCCTCCAAGGAGGATTTCTTCAACGCCGATCTCAAGGAACTCGGATATCTCCCAAATCGTGTCTTACCACAGCAGTCGCCGTATGAACTGAAGCGCGGATCGGTCATTCCAGCGACGCTGATATCAGGCATCAACTCGGACCTGCCCGGTCGTATCACAGCCCAGGTCAGTCAGAATGTTTACGACAGCGCAACAGGGCATCGCCTGCTGATCCCGCAGGGAACGAAGCTCTTCGGGCGCTACGACAGCAAGGTGTCGCTCGGTCAGAGCCGCTTGCTTGTCGTCTGGACGGATATCATCTTCCCTGATGGATCCACGCTGCAGATCGGAGGCATGGCGGGAACAGATGCGCAAGGCTACGGTGGCTTCCACGACAAGGTGAACAACCACTATTGGCGGACATTTGGTTCGGCGGCGCTGATTGCGCTGATCGGAACCGGGATCGACGCGTCCATACCCGAAAGTTCGACGCTGGCCACGCAGGATACGGCCTCCGATGCGGCAAGGCGGAATTTCGCGGAAAGCTTCGGTCGCGTAGCCGAACAAACCATCAGCCGAAACCTCAACGTGCAGCCGACGCTGGAAATCCGGCCGGGCTACAAGTTCAATGTCTTGGTTGATCAGGACGTAGTCTTTCCTAGCTTATACAGGAATTGATCTTAGCGTTTGTCATCGACCGCATGTCCCGCCACATTTGAGGGGATAGGGGTGCCGAAACCCATGACACGTGGATTGGCCGTTTCTTAAGCAACCGGGACCGCGCCGGATCACGGTGCTGATATTTGTGCGGGAGAATAGCTATGCATGGCGAACGGATCGACCGGGAAGCGCTTTTTGATCATAAACGCGCAGATCCTAACCGCCAGAGGGCAATCGACGTGTAACGGGGCGCGGCCAAAATTCGATTTCCTTCAATTGCAAACCGATAGCGGGATAACGGGGTCGGTGAAAAGACACACTTCGAAGCCTTGGCGCCCCGCTACCAGGGCGATGAAATAACTCGGTACATTGTCAAACGTCGGTTTGGCATTTTCTCATTTCAGTTACGTCATGCCGTCGTTAGATGGGGTGCTATCGGATGGGAAAGCCAATGGATCGAGTTGTAAAAGACTATTTCGAGCGATTTTCGGTTCCCGCGGAGGTGGTATCGTTCGTCAGCCGCCCGATCGGCCACTTCATAGATGGACGGGAGACCCTGTCGGGTCAGGATCCCATCGATCTCGTGGAGCCTTTCACTCAAAGGACACTGACAGAACTTGCCGCTGGGGATATGCAGATCGTTGATCAGGCGGTGCACTCTTCGTGGAAGGCGCTCAATGGAACATGGGGTCGGCTGTCGCCTCTCGAGCGCCAAAAGCTCATGTTGCGGCTGGCGGAAGCGATGGAGGCCGATGCTGCCTTTCTAGCGCATCTCGAAGCCATCGATGTCGGCAAGGCCATATCGGATGCGCGCTCTATCGATGTCGCGGGAGCGATCGCGAACTTCGAATATTCTGCCGGATGGACGAGCAAGCTCGATGGTCGAACCACCAGCGCCGTCGCGTTGCCCGGAGAGACGCTGACCTATACCGTCAAAGAGCCGCTAGGGGCGGTGGCGGCAATCATACCGTGGAATTTCCCACTCCAGATAGTCGTGGAAACTTGCGGCGGCGCTCCTCCCCCAGAAAGCGCATGTCATGAACCGCGACACGCGCCTCTCCGACGTGCTCCACGTCCTGCTGCACCTGGCGCAGGTGAGGGAACCTGTTACCTCGGAACTCCTGGCGAGGAGTATGGGAACGAACCCGGCGGTCTTCCGGCGCACCATGGCGGGATTGCGCAACGCAGGACATGTACAGTCGGACAGGGGGCATGGCGGTGGCTGGAGGCTCGCCAGGTCGCTCGATCAGATCACTTTGCTTGATGTCTATTCGGCGCTTGGAAGACCAACTCTCTTTGCAATCGGCATGCGGGCCGACAATCCCGATTGCCTTGTCGAGCGTAGGGTGAACGCTGCACTGAAGAACACAATGGACCAAGTCGAAGCGATCTTTGTCGAGCGCTTCGGTTTGTTGACGCTGGACCAATTGCTGCTGCCAGTCCGATCGTCTGACGTCATCGCATGCGAACGCCTGCCTGCCCCCTAACATGAGAGAAACAGGCCCTAGCGCGGAGGTAACGAATACGGCGACAGACAACTGGATTAGCGGTTGCCGAAGCGCGCTTTGGCAGCTTCAGTCACCGGCATGTAGAGGCTGACCAAAGTTCCTTCCGGGTCGCGTATCTGGAAGGTCTGGTTACCCCAGGGCAAGAGCTTCGGTAAATGGACAATTTCCGCCAGATCCTTCAGCCGCTCGAACTCGGCGTCCAGATTGGCCACCTGCAGCTCGATAATGGCGGTGCGATTGGCGCCGGGCTCCGCCGTCCCTTCCTGGAATAGTGCGACGGTCTCCGCGCTGCCTATGGCGATAGTTGCGGAAGGGGTCACGATCTCGGCGAAGACGGGTGCCAGCCAGTCGGCCTTCAGGCCGGTGACCATTTCATAAAAGGCGACAAGGCCGTTGATGTCCCGTGCGATGAGGCGAAGAGAGGCGAATTTCATTTTAGTCTCCTGTTTTTACTCGATCGATGATCGAAGACGGAGCCTTGTAAATGCATCCTGCTGCCAGCATTGTGGCAACAGGAGTCTAGAATGTGTTGCGCCAACCGGCTTTCTCAGATCATACAAATCCTGCGCTGCATCGCGGTCGGTGACGGCAGGAGATCGTAATTGCTATGCTTGCACGTGGGTGACATGCATATAGTGGAAAAGACATGCTAAGTTGACAGGCTATTTGATCGTGACCTTGGGCCGTCGAATCATACTCTGGGAGAAATCCATGTCACATCGCCCTTCCAATCTTTCATGGCCGGTATTCAGTCGTTCTAAGTTGGGTGAGCGTCTTAATGCGATAGAGAAAGCGGCCGCCGGTGACATAGAGGTATGTCGTTGTTCCGGATTCGGCTAACGCGACATTGGTTGGCATTGTCGGCGTTGGGATCGTCGCGAGAAGCTCGCCGCTGGGTGCGTAGATATAGATACCCTGACGGTCCGGCTGCTGGATCGTAGCGTAGACATTCCCCGCAGCATCCGTGGTCAAGCCGTCGGCGCCGCGGGCGCCGTTTGATGCGACAAACACGCGCCGGTTCTGCGGCATGCCACTGTCGTCCAAGCTATAGGCAAGGATGTCCATCCCCCCCTGGCGCGCCGGCCGATCAAGCCCGATGTCATGTGTTCCGATATCGTTCTCGGCGACATATAGAGTGCGTTCATCCGGAGAAAGAGCCAAGCCATTCGGGCTTGCTGCGTCTGTGATGACCAGATCGACTTTTCCGTTTGGAGAGATCCGGTAGATGCCGAAGACAGGCTGCGTAATTGGCTCGTGCCCAAAGTAGCGCGTATCGCTAAAATATATTGTTCCGTTTGAAGTAACCACCAGATCGTTAGGTGCGTTGAAGGGAAGTCCTTCATACGTGCCCGCAATGATGGTTGTCTTTCCGGTCCGGGCATCGGTGCGCATGACGCATCGGCAGCCAAAATCCGCTCCCGCTGCCACGAGAAGCGCGCCATCCGGCCCGATCGCCAGCCCGTTTGCCATGCCGGAAGGGCTGCGCAGGATCGTAGTCTTACCGTTTTCCGGGTCAAGGGACAGGATCGAGCCATCCTGCATTCCGCTGTAGAAGGAAATCGTTACGTCGCTGAAGTAGAGGTGGCCATCGGGTGCCTGGACTGGCCCTTCCAGCCAGACACCGTCGGCATATACAGTTTCCAAAGTGGCATCGGGTGCGATGATCGACCCCCGAGCCAAAGGGACTTCGGCACGAGCTGTCGAGCCAATTGTACAGAGTACCAAAAACGCGGCTGCGATCGTGTTCTTCACTCTTTGTGCTCCTGTGATTGATTAATTGAACGAAGGTCTGTTCTGGACAATTTATTATGGCTGTGATGTGCCGGCCCGGCCTTTGTTTGGTGGGGCCTCGCTGGCTAAACCCGGCACTCGCAAAGTGACCACGAAGGCTCCGGCCATAAGAAAAAGCCCGCTCGCGGTTTCGGCCTCGTCAGGAGCAGCGCGGGAAAACCACGCTGACCAGGCAACGGGAACGGTTCCTAAAGCGACCCCCACAACGTCAAAAGACGGCCGGTGATGATGAAACTGCGCCCGAATTCTAAAAGAAAAAGTGCCAGAATACCCATAGTGCACGGCATTGCGGCAAGCTTTGGCCGCATAGACTTTTCGAATAGGTAGGCACCCAGATAGTTGGCTGCGAAGGTCGCCATGCCAAACCCGAGAAGAAACGTTGAAATTCCTTCCCCACCCAGATGCGTGACCATTTCTAGGAATGGCCGGATATAGGTGAAGAAAGCGAAATGCCCCGTGAAGATCAGCAATACTGATACCAGCGCTGCAGCGATTCCGGGCCGTCTGGCAACTGCGACCAGGACTACCAGGTGTGATGGGCCCTGAGGGGGAAGCCGTGGCAGGGCGACGATCTGGCCGACGAGGGCGAGCCCTCCAAGACAGGCGCTCACTAAAAAGACACCTCGCCAGCCGATCAGATCACCCAAGAAACTCCCCGCGGGCGGTGCTAAAACTGTCGCCGCAGAAATGCCGAACATCACGATCGATAAGGCGCGGGCGGTATACTCTTCTCTTACCAGACGCCCTGTTATGGCGAGGGAGAGCGTCCAGAAGCCGCCGAGTGCAAGCCCGAGAAAGACGCGGCCTGCCAAGACCATCCAAATGGACGGAGACAAGGCGACAATGACATTTAAGATGATCAGCAGCAGCGAAAAGCAGATGATCACGTTTTTGCGGTCGAGGTTACGCGTCAAGAACGTTACCAACAGGCTCGCGATGAGTGCCGGAACCGCAGTTGCCGTGACGGCCTGTCCGACCGCCCCTTCGCTGTCGTTAAGATCTGCGGCCATTGTTGTCAGCAGGCTGGTTGGCAGGAATTCGGATCCGACCAGACCGAAGGCTCCAACGGCCATAGAGGTTACTGCAGCTGACCTTGCCGACGAGCTGTGATATTCGCTAAGCTGACTATCCTTGGATAGCATCGCAATTCCACTGAGTTGTCACTTCTCGCGCAAAAAATAGATGTGGAGTGGCTGGCCAATCTATGCCAAAAATTCCAGAATGTTTGATCGAAACGCCAAATTTTCTGATGGCCATTCTGGCTCCGATATCCTCAGCGAGCTTCTCATTGGGATGCGGCTGCGTGGCGCGCGCTACGGACGGCTGCGTCTTGCGCCCCCGTTCGGTATTCATTTTGGCGACGGGCGAGCAGCACGATTTCACTTCGTGGCACGCGGGGATGTTCGCCTCGAGGTTGTCGGCCATGACGCGCTCTGGCTCCATGGTGGCCATGCGGTCCTGATCCCAACTGGACGGGCGCATCGGCTAGTTTCGGCGGAGGGCGAGAAAACACGCGATTTCGACAGCTATCGGAGCGAACCGCTCTGCCTTGGGGTCTATGATGTTCTTACCTGCCCGGATGGAGTATGCAGCCCCACGGACACCAATGTCTTCACCGGTGAGATCGAATTCGATCTCGACACACTTCATCCGCTGGTCGAACTCATGCCGGCAATCATGCCAGTGGCCACTTTGCTCGACAGGCAACCGGAGATCCTGCCACTGCTTGCGGCAATGGAACGGGAGATGGCGCAGCCACGAGCCGGTTCTGCGGGCATTCTCGCACGATTGGCGGATGTCGTGGCAGCCTCCATCGTACGTGGATGGATCGAATGCGGTTGTGGTCAGGCCCGAGGCTGGGTCGAGGCGTTGCGTGACCCACGTGTCGGGCGCGTGATTGCCGCATTACATCGCGATCCAGAACGTGCCTGGACGGTCATGGAGATGGCGCAAATGATGGGTGCTTCACGATCCGCTTTCGCAGAGCGTTTCGCTTCGGTAACGGGGAGCTCGCCGCAGAAGTATGTCACGGCGCTCCGCATGCAGAAGGCGTCGAAGTGGATCGCGCGCGATGGCATGCCGATCAGCATTGTCGCCGATCGCCTCGGCTATGGATCGCAGGCTGCTTTCGCCCGTGCTTTCAAACGCGCGACCGGCCAGCCACCGGGCAAAATGCGCAGTCAGGCAGTTCTTCCGCCTGTTCCCGTCCATGGGGAGGGCTGATGGTTTAATCGGTGGGGCATCATTGCCTGAAACCCCCAATAGAGCGCGAAATCCGGGCTGCGTGAAACAAACCGTCAGACCGGGCAGATACACTCTGTGTTGATTTCCACTGAGAGCTGACCTATCAGGCTGCGCCGGGTCAGCTCTCAGTGGAAATCAACACACTCTGAAACCGAAGACATTCCTAATCCGCAAGCATTTTCTCTTATCGGTTACCGGCATACGGAGACTGATAAGCGTTCCTTCCGGTTCGCGTAGCTGGACGGTTCGGTTGCCCCAGGGCAGCAGCTTCGGCGGATGGACGGCCTCAACGAGTCCTTTCAACCCGTCAAACTCGGCATCCAGATAGGCAACCTGCAGTTCGATAATGGCGGAGCGGTTCACGGCGGGCTCCGCTGTCTCTTCTATAAAAAGCACCGGTGTCGGCGCTGCCGTTGGCGTCACGATTTCGGCAAAGACGGGCGCCAGCCATTTGGACTTCAGACCCGTGACCATTTCATATAAGGCGACGAGGCCGTTGATGTCCTGCGCGGTGAGGAGAAGAGAGGCGAGTTTTATCTTAGTTTCCTGTCTGGAACCGATCGACGATCGGAGAAGAAGCCTTGTGAATGAGTGCTGATGCCAGCATTGTGGCAACAGGAGTCCAGAATGCGCAGCGCCGACCGCCTTTTTCAGATCATTCAAATCCTACGCCGCACATCGCGGCCGGTCACGGCTGCGGCGATTGCGGCAGAGATCGAAGTGTCCCGGCGCACGGTCTACCGGGATATTGCCGAACTGATTGGCCAGAGGGTTCCGATCCAGGGCGAGGCGGGTCTTGGATATGTGCTGGCTGACGACTATGAGATGCCGCCGCTGGCGCTGAGCCCGGAAGAGGCCGAGGCGTTTGCGCTTGGCGCGCAATGGGTTGCCAGGCATCCCGATCGGGCGCTTGCCCGGCTGGCGCAGGATGTCTTGTCAAAGATCCGGTTTGCCTTGCCTGAATGCAGCCGTTTCGTGCTGGAGCAGCCGACACTGGGCATACGTCCCCTCGATCCCGTGTCGCAGGAGAGGCCGGATACGACATTGGTGCGCGACGCGCTTCGGCGGGGACGGGTGCTGGCCTTCAGTTACCGCTCTCTGGAAGGCACGGTCAGCCAGCGTAGCGTCTGGCCGATCCTTCTCGGCTATGACGATACGCATTGCCTGTTGATCGCCTGGTGCGAAAGGCGCGATGCCATCCGCCATTTCCGCGCGGAGCGCATGTTCGGAATCAGGGTGCTGGAACGTAAACCGCCACGGCGTCGCCGCGAACTGCTTGAGCTATGGCAGAAGACAAGGGAACGCGTCATGTCCGATCTTAATTCTGTGCAGGGCAGCGAATCCGAGTGACTGCAACCGCATAGTCAGCTTACGGCATGATCGTAGTTTCGCCTGCTTTCCTCGACGCGCGGCAGATTATCCCATATCCAGGCGTTGACGCTTTCCAACGCCCGTAACAACTCCGCGCCCATATCGGTCAATTCATATTCGACGCGTGGCGGCACCTCGTGAAAGGAATGGCGGTTCACCAGACCATCCCGCTCGAGATTGCGCAGAGTCAGTGTCAGCATACGCTGGGTGATTCCCTCGATCCCGGATTTGAGCGCGGAGTAGCGCAGCCTTTGTCCGCTGGCGCGCGACAGCTGCCAAAGCACCTGCGCGGTCCATTTATCGCCCAGTTTCGCGCAAATGCCATTGGATGGATATGGCCTGAAGGAGCGGCCATCCTCGGTTTTCTCGATCAATATTGTCTCCGTAAGCTACATTCTTGTGCCTGGGGCTCAGAAATGTGCCGTCTTCCGGCCTAGCGAATACCGTATATATGGATAGCCCTTGTTCAACGCGAGGGTAACCCATGACAGATGATCAACGTTTTATTCTGGTTTTCGGCGCCACCGGGCGGCAGGGCGGATCGGTTGCCAGGGCATTGCTGAAGGCCGGATGGCCCGTCCGTGCCTTTGTCTCCGATCCTTCCAAACCGGCCGCGATTGCCTTGCGGCAGGCGGGCGCCGAGCTCATGCGCGGTTCATTCGAAGAAACCGCGACAATCGAGGCCGCAATGAAGGGCGTCCGTGGCGTGTTCAGCGTGCTGCCCGGCACCCTGTCGGCGGAAGACGAGGTCCGATACGGGAAAGCCATCGCCAACCTTGCCGCAAAGAGCCGGGTCGACCATTTCGTCTATTCTTCGGGTGCAAGCGTGGGAGAGAAACTGACCGGCGTTCCGCGCTTCGACGCCAAACCGCGTATCGAGGCCCATATTCGTGATCTGCCGCTTACTGCAACCATTGTCCGGCCGATGATCTTCATGGAAATGCTGGTCCGGCCCGGTTTCGGACTGGAGGAAGGGCGGCTCGTGTCGCTGATCCGTCCCGATCAAGCGATGCAGCTCATCGCCGTGGAAGATATCGGCAAGATTGTCGCTGCGCTTTTCGCGAACGAGGCCCCGTTTGCAGGCGTAGCGATGAAAATCGCCGGCGACAGGGTCACTGGCCAGGAGCTGGCCGACGCGTTCACCGAGGTTGCAGGCAGGCCTATCGCCTATGCCCGGTTTCCCGAAGAGGTATTGGCCGCCAATGCCGATCTGGCGCAGATGGCATCGAGTCTTGAAAACGGCCCCCTTGCAGAACACGTCGACCTCGACTTCATGCGCGAACTTAATCCCGACCTACTTTCGTTCCGGTCCTGGCTTGCGGGAAGCGGTCGCGCGGCGCTCGGTGCCGCCTTGCGGAACACCGGTACCGCTGCGGCGACATCCGGCGGCAGTACCGGGGCGGGGCAATGAGGACGCTGATTTCATTGCTTTTTGCCTACCTGGACTTGAATAAGTAAAACGAACGTTTTACATCTTCCTCCGTTTCACGAGGAAGATGATCATGGACCTAACGACTAGGCTCACCGTCGCCGCCGAACAGCTTTTCGACCGCCATGGTTATGTGGGGACCGGGGTGGACCTGCTGACGGCGGCAGCGGGCATGTCGAGCCGGACGCTCTACAAACATGCCGGCAGCAAGGCCCAGCTCATGGCGCGAGTGCTTGCGGAACGTGACCGGCGGTTCATGGCCCGGATGAAGGTGGAGAGCGTGGATGCGCTCTTTACCGCCCTTGCGGACTGGATCCGGAGCGAGGGGATGCGGGGTTGCCTGTTCCTTCGCGCCCTGGCAGAGACCGGCGGTAACATACCGGAAATCTATGAGGCGGTCGCTGCGCACAAGGCGGCATTCCGGCAACGGATTGGCGATATTGTCTCCGCCGAGCTTAGCCACGCCGATCCGTCCCTGGCCGATCAGGTGCTCATCCTCTTCGAAGGGGCGACCCATGCCGCGGTTTATCGCGGGAATGATGCTGTGTCCGCTGCCCGGTCGGCGGCCGCTGTTTTGCTGGAGGCGGCGCGTCAATGAACCCTGCTGTTCTTGTCGGCGCCGTGGGCTTCGGTCTGATCGCGGTCTGCTATGGCTTTGCCCGTTTTGCCCTTGGCCTGTTCCTGCCGCAAATCAATGCCGAACTGAGCCTTGGCCCCGCTCTCAGCGGCCTGATCTCCGGTGGCGCTTTTGCCGCCTACTGCATCGCCATCATCACCTCCGCCGCCTTAACCGAGTGGATTGGCGCCCGTGCGGTCGCCACAGCGGCAGGCGTGGTTGCCGCTCTCGGCATGGCGGGCATCGCACTCGCTCCGAACCCACTTGTTCTGGCCGTTGCCGTCGTGGTGGCCGGGTCAAGCACCGGCCTTGCCTCACCGCCAATGGCTGCGGCCGTTGCGGCTGCCGTCCGGAAAAACCGGCAGGACATAACCAACACCGCCATCAATGCGGGGACAAGTGCCGGCGTGGTCCTCTCGGCGCCGATTACCCTGGCAATCTCCGGGCAATGGCGGCTGGCCTTCGGTGTATTTGCCTTTATTGCCGCGGTTTTCGCAATCGCCGCTGCACTATCGCTGCCATGCGCACGCAAAGCTAGTGGCGTGGGTGGTCTGCCACCAATGACTGGCGCTGTGCTGCATCTTGTCCTCGCCTCTTTCCTGATGGGGGCGGCGAGCACCGCGCTCTGGTCCTTTGGCGGCGAGCTTGTATCGCAGAGGTTGAACTGGGGACTGACGGGAGCCGCCGCCCTGTGGAGCGCAATCGGTGCGGGCGGCGTCACCGGCGCCTTGGCCGGTCACCTGGTCGCCCGCTTCGGCCTCGATCGGGTCCATCGGACCTTTCTGTGGCTCATAGCAGGTGGCGTCCTCGCAGCCGGGTCCAATGTCGCAGGCCCCGCTTTTGCGCTGATCGGCGGAGCGCTTTTTGGCGCTGCCTATATGATGCTGACAGGTGTCTATCTGATCTGGGGCGTGCGTGCCTTGCCCGACCGGCCTGCGATCGGGCTGACGATCGGATTCCTGACCATCGCCGTCGGCCAAACCGTCGGCGCGCCGGTATTCGGTATTGTGATGGCAGGTTATGGAGCCGGAACGGCGGTAGCCTGTTTTGCCATCATCGCTCTTCTGGCGGGGCTATTTCAAGCCGGTTCGGCTACACCCTCCTCCCGAAAATAGAGCGTTGAACGAGGGCATGTCCGTGCAGGAGACAAACTTGCGTCGACTGAAGTGGGGGTTGGCCCATGAGCGGCACGCCGATTGCCGCAACGGCGCTGAGCCTGTCCGAATACAGAAGCGCGGCCTGCTAAGGCAAAGTGCCCCGTCGTTGTACACGATGACAGACCGTTTCGCGCTCAAGATGCGAGCAGCGCAACCCTCGAGGCAACCAGGGGCAGGGTGCGCTCTGACGTGCGAGCAAGCCGCTGGACGAAATGACACTCCGTGGCGTGACCAAGACGCATGAGCGCGTTAACCATCAATACCCGCCTGAAACGCCTGACCGCCCGGGAGCCCGGTGTAGGGCGGGGCCCATCTAGGTCCTGTTGACAAAGTATGGCAGCCATATCTTTGCGGCGGCCAGGGCGAGGAATGCTGAGAAGGATTTTCGGGTCTTGTAGTATCGGGTCGCGACGCGACGGAACTGCTTGAGGCGGTTGAACATCCGCTCGATGCGGTTTCGATCCTTATAGGCCCGGAAGTCGCAGGCAGGCGGGTTCTTCCGGTTGGCCTTCGGCGGAATGACCGGCCTGATGCCGTGGATCAGGAGTTCTTCACGCAGGAAATCACCGTCGTAGCCCTTGTCTGCAAGGAACAGTCTCGGTTTGCCGACCGGTATAGCCAACAAGTCAGGAACGGCGTTATAGTCCGAAGCCTCTCCGCCCGTCAGGACGAAGCCAAGAGGGCGTCCCTGACCGTCTGCTCGGGCGTGGATTTTCGTCGTAAAGCCGCCGCGTGATCGACCAAAAGCCTCCTGATAAGTCCCCCTTTAGCGCCCGCAGCCTGCGAATGGCCGCGAACCGTGGTGCTGTCGATCATGTGCTGCCAGTCATCCGTCAGCCCCAGTTCAACGAGGGTCTCAAGCAGAGCGTCCCAAACGCCCTGTTCGGCCCAACGGCGGAAGCGCACATAGACGGAGTTCCACTTCCCGTAGCGCTCATGCATGTCGCGCCATGGGCAGCCGACCCGGAGAACATGCAGCATGCCGTTCAGATACTGCCGATTATCGTGCGAGGGTCGGGACTTCCTACCGCGTTCGCTGGGCAACAGCCCCTCAATGATCCGCCATTCCATATCCGTCAGGTCGCCGCGCGCCAAGACTGCCTCCTAAAAGGCAGTCTTGAATCACGCTTCCGCTGATTTGGGAATCCACTTTGTCAACACGACCTAGCATTCGTGGGACTCGATTCTGTACTTTCGGGCTCGGTGACGTCGCGCCCCTGACGATAAATAATAGATAGTCGTGCGATCGGATGCACGCCGCTATGCCGATTTGAGGCTGGATAAAATAAAAGCCCCGAATGATTGTACTGCACGCGTCGGCTTTGCTGAGGCATAAATAAGGCTGACGCCTATTTCTGGAAGGTGTGGCAGACCTTTTGCGACAATTGCCAGGTCTGGGGGAACCGCCGCGCGAGTTACCACGCTTATAGCAAGGCCTGATCGCGCGATCGTTAGGACACCGGCCAAGCCGTTGCTGGCATGGGTGACCCGGTAGTTGATGCCGAGAGCATCCATCGCTCTTCGCGCCTCTTGGTGGTCGATTGTTTCCGAGCCCGAAAGGGCCAGCGGCAAAACCGGTTCGCTGAGCAGGGCAGGCGCCTTTTCGGAAGCTATCCAGACCAGCGGTTCGTATCGAATAATATCTCGGGGCGGCGCCGAAGCAGAAACAGAAACAAGCGCCAGATCAATCCGGCGACTTTGCAGAAGCGGATAGAGTTCGACAGTTGGGGCGCAAACGATCTCTATCTCGACACCCGGATACTTGGCCCCGTAGCGTCGCAGGAGGTCAGGGAAAAAGGCCGTGAGATAGTCTTCCGGGCATCCGAAGACAAGCGATCCCGTTACGCTCTCGGAGCGAATGGCTTCTATGGTTTCATCATGAACAGCAAGTATTCGCTCTGCCCCGGGGAAGAAGCGCTCGCCGGCGCCAGTAAGCGCCACACCGGATCCCATGCGGTGGAAAAGCCTTTCTCCGACAATCTCTTCTAGCCGCTTGATCTGTAGACTTATAGCCGACTGAGTGCGCCCGATGCGTCCAGCGGCAGCGCGGATTGATCCGACACGCGATACGACGACGAAACTACGCAACAGAGCGATGTCAAGATTCGGCTTCATATGAGTTTTCCTTGATTCTGTATGCAGAGGAATTAATTATCCTTGATTGGTTATCGGCGATACCTTCTTCGAAACGCAAGGGAGACCGCTATGCCTGATACCGTCGGAAAAAACTCTTTCTGGTCAGATGTCTCGGACCATGTCATGCGCTACGGGCCAGTGTTCGAGCGGCGGATCATCCAGCGTGCCGAAGGCAGCTTTGTCTACGACACAGACGGCGCGGCAATCCTTGACTTCACCTCGGGGCAGATGAGTTCGCTCCTGGGTCATTCGCATCCCGATGTGGTTCGTGTCGTTCGCGATCAGATCGGCCGGCTTGATCACCTCTTCAGCGGCATGCTGTCGTCTCCTGTCGTCGATCTCTGCGCCCGGCTTGGTCGGATGGTCCCGGGGCTCGAAAAAGCGATGTTGCTTTCGACTGGCGGCGAAGCGAACGAAGCCGCGATACGCCTTGCAAAATGTGTTACCGGCAAGCACGAAATTGTCGCGTTCTCCAAGAGCTGGCACGGTATGACGGGAAGTGCTGCTTCAGCGACTTACAGTGCCGCGCGCAAGGGCTACGGCCCGGCGGCGGTTGGATCGTTTGCAATCCCCGCGCCGCAGGCTTATCGCCCTCGCTTCCGGCATGCCGATGGGAGCCTCGATTGGCAAAGCGAGCTGGACGATGCTTTCGCGCTGATTGATGCGCAATCGACGGGCAGCCTTGCAGCTTTCATTGCGGAACCGATCCTGTCTTCCGGCGGAATCATCGAATTGCCCCAGGGGTACCTCGCTGCGCTCAAGCGCAAATGCGAGGAGCGTGACATGTTACTTATCCTCGATGAAGCGCAGACCGGGATCGGGCGCACCGGAACGATGTTTGCCTTCCAGCGTGACGGGGTGACACCGGACATCTTGACATTGTCCAAGACCCTCGGTGCCGGTCTGCCGCTCTCAGCGGTGATGACAAGCCGCAAGATTGAGGAGGCGGCTCATGAACGCGGTTTCATCTTTCTGACGACGCATGTTTCCGACCCCCTGCCGGCCGCGGTGGGGCTCGCCGTGCTGGATGTGGTGGAACGCGATGGATTGGTCGGGCGGGCAAGGGAAGCCGGTGAACGGCTGCGGCACGGTCTGCTCGCGCTACAGCAGAAGTATGATTGCATCGGCGACGTGCGGGGAAGGGGATTGCTGATTGGTCTCGAAATAGTGACGGATCGAAACAGCACGCAGCCGGATCTCGCTATGGCTGACCGCATTGCCGCAGCGGCCATGGAGCGGGGCTTAAGCATGAATATTGTAAAGGTCCCCGCGATGGGCGCGGTGTTCCGCATTGCTCCCCCGCTGACGTCGAGTGACAAAGAAATTGACATGGCAATCAGTATTCTATCCAGCGCCATAGAATGCGCCATAATCCAGAGCTGATGCGCCGTAAGATGGCGGGGCTAGCAGCAACGAATAACACGCGGGATCATTCTCCACCTAAAGACTTATTTCGGAACACGCTGCGCAACAGAAGATAATGGGAGGACCTTGTTGCACAAAGAAGGCTTGAGATTCACTTTGGGAATCCAATGTAATAGCCGAATGGCATGAGCAGACCGCCGAAGCTGACCTACCAGACCACCCACTGGCACGCATATAACCAGGCGCTGAGGCAGCGCGGATCTTTGACCGTCTGGTTCGACCCCTTGATGCAGTGGGAAGCAGCGCCGTCAGGGCGGCGTGGCCGTCAGCACGCCTACAGCGACGCTGCGATCCAGGCCTGCCTGATCATCAAGGTTCTCTTCGGCCTGCCGCTCCGCCATGCCACCTGCTTCGTGGCAAGCCTTCTGGAACTTTCGGGGCTCCGCTGGCCCGTGCCGGACCTCTCGAAACGAAGGGTTTGGCGCAAGATCCATCTCGGTATCGAAGAAGAACGCTCGAGATCCGGGCGGTGGAAGTCACTTCGAGCCATGTCTGCGATGCTCCGATGCTGCCGGACCTGCATGCCCAGATCCCAGAGGACGAGGAGATCGCCACGGTTACGGCCGACGGTGCCTACGACACGCGGGCCTGCCATGACGCTATCGCCGCCCACATTGCAGCGGCGGTCATTCCGCCGAGACGGAATGCGAGGCCATGGAAGCCAGACACGCCCGGGGCCCGGGCACGCAACGAGAGCCTGCGGGCCTCGAAACACTTTGGCCGGGCGCTCTGGCGGAACTGGAGCGGGTATCACCGCCGCAGCAGGGCGGAGACGAAAATGAACCGCATGAAGCAGCTCGGCCTGCGGCTGATGTCGCGGGACTCCGACCGCCATTTGCCGAGGTCCAGATCCGCGCGGCGGCCATGAACCGCTTCACGGCCCTCGGCATCCAGGTCACTGTGGCAATGGGGTAAGTGTGTCCGGCGAAAGGGGAACTGCGGTCGCCAACTGATTTTCGCAACAGAGCCCGTGGAGACCACCAAGATCCTGATCAGCGGGCACAAGACGTGGCATCACCCCGCTCCTAGCAAAGCACCGAGGTGAAGAAGCGCCATCGAGCCGGAGATCGGGCACATGAAAAGCGACGGTAGCCTTGCCAGATGCTCGCGGGAGGGCCGCATCTGCGATGCGATCTTCGCTGTCGTCTGCGCCTGCGGCCACAATATCCGCGTGATCCCCCCGCAGAATATAGAGCATGCCGTTCAGATATCGTCGGTTATCTTGCGCTGGTCGGGACTCTCGCCCTCGCTCGGCCGGCAAGCGCTCCCAATGAGCTGCCACTCTGCGTCCGACAAATTCCCACGTAGTCCTTGGCGGCAACAGGACACTGGGGCCGCGACCAACACAAAGGCGCGTTAAAGACTTGATTTGCGAGGCTCGTGGCGGGTTTGGCCGCATTTTCATGGACTTGCCCGATCCTCTCATTGTGTTGTGTGTGCTTTGACGGAAGCCATGTTCTGAGGTGTCCGTTCAGGACCGGTGAGACGGGTGCTGAACCATATAATCATTGTGACAAACACAAGCACCGCACAAGGCATCAGCATGATCTTTGACCCCATCCCGGCCGAACGGTCGATGGCTGTCAAATACTCGACGCGCAGTATTAAAACGAAGATATAGGCGAGCGTATTATTGACAGCATGTATAACAATCGCATTCTCCAGACCGCCTGTTCGCCAGGTGATCGTTGCAAAGGCGATGCCGAGAGCCAAGTAATACAAGTTAAACCACGGATCGGTCGACACATGCACGAGAGCGAACAACACGCTCGAGACAGCGATGCCCACGATAAGTGACGCTCTCGGATTGCGGACCCAACTGGAGGCGATCCGGAATACCAGCCCCCGAAAGCCATACTCCTCACCAGCACTTTGGAGTGGTCCGAGCAATACGCTTACAGCAAAGATAGCAAGCAAGTCGGCGACCCGAAACTCCGTGGTGTTATATGACGAGAACCAGTTGAAGAAGACCATATAGACTGTCCAAATGGGTACAATAATCAACATAGCACGACCGAACACATCGAAACGGAAGACCGAGCGTACTGAATGCAACGTGGCACCCTTCACGCCGTAAAGCCAGCGCTGTAAAAACATGCTCCATGGGATGAGCGCGGCGACCCCAACGAAATTTCCGGCTACGTAAACCGGAGTGAAGTCCGTACCGCCGGACATGGGATTAACCCGCCCAAAGACATGGGTGTCGATTACGCCTCCGATTATAGGGGATAACAAGCTAAAGAAAAACAATCCGCCGATAAGCAGTGCAAGAGCGAGAATGTCGCGCCCTATTCGAAGCCTGTCACTGACTAATACCCGATGATACGGCACCACTGCGGGCACAGGCCGTAGTCCTCGTTCGGTTTGTTTTCTCATATTTAGATACTCCATTATAAATAGATGCCATTTCCAGAAACGTCGCATGGATAATCCGCCAATAAAAATATCCTTTTTGAAGAACAATTCTTGTTCTTCAATTCTTACATTGATGGTCGCCTCTCTTATTTTATGACTTTTGCACGGCGAGGCTTGCTGGGCCCTAGATACCGTTCGGAAGTCTCATTGTGATGCGGCGATGAAATTTGCTGACTGCCTTTACGTTTGCAGAACTGGTTTTCAGAGCAGACTGAGAAGGTTCACAAAGGGACAACAGCGTCGTTGACTCATTCTCGAATGGTTTGGCCATCAGCGCCAGCGAGGGCACCATGAACAGTACTTACTTGCCAACATTGGCAAGATCCTCGGCAATCTTGAGACTGGTGATCGTCTTGTCGGTGCCGCAGGCCATGATCACCTTGCCGCGATAGGCCGTAGCCAGTCCGTTGTGAACGGCTTTCAAAGTTGCTGCTGGTGCTGCCGGAATTCCTTCTTGAGAAACAGAACCGCTTCGCCTCGGCGCTCAAAAGCAGATCAAACAATTCGGTTATCGCGAAGGTCAGTTATGCCGGTGCGGTCACCGGGGTGAATTGCCCTACCTTGCTTGTTTCGTTTTTAGGGAGACTTCGTTCGCCATTGTTATTCTCTACTTCTGGACATTGCAGGTCACTGCGCGCCCCTGCCAATTATCGTCCCTGAGGCTCCGCCTACGGCTGCGCGTTCTCATGAATCGGTGGTTAGTCCACCGATCAGGGCGCCTGAGACCGCCGCTAGTGTTGCACCCGCGCCAACAGATTGTGAGCTGCCGGTAGGGGCAATGGCCACTACAACGTTGCGATGACTTTTTCCATTTTAGCTCCTTATGCATGCAGGTTTGGATGGCGACGCCTGTGCGATGACGACATGTCGAACCGACCTCGATGACTTGGAACCAATTCCTTACGTGGACCTTACGGGAGGCAATAATTAGGCGGAGTGCGTAACAAGCGAGCTGCAACGGGATCAGGCTTGCCGGGCAGCTTACGACCTTTTGCCGTCGTTCCGAACAGACGCTTGCGGGTCATCAGTCGCGCGCCAGGGCTTCGATGGGGTCCAGCTTTGCGGCGTTGCTGGCGGGAAGGAAGCCGAAGACGACACCGATAAGGGTCGGGCAGGTGAAGGCCATGATGATGGATCCGGAGGAGAAGATCATTTTGAAGTCGGGGCTCAGCAAATTGAAAAGAGCGCTGAGCCCGAGGGCGAGCATGACCCCCATGAAGCCGCCGACAAGGCAAACCAGAACGGCCTCGATCAGGAACTGGGAGAGGATGTCGCTGCGGCGCGCGCAGACGGCCGAACGAACCCCGGCGCTGCAGACAGCAACCTGACACTACTTGTCCGTTGCCGCGCCTGGTCCGTTTGGCGCGCACCGTCACAGTCGATCAATCGACAAAGAGTGCTGGCAATGTGGATGACATGCCGGAGATTGTCCGCGAAGCATTAAGGGCGATCACGGCCATGTTCGGCCAACATCAACGAATGAAACCGTCTTATCGACCAGTCGGCACAACCGGCGACTCCCTACGGCTGGTGGAAAACGCGCCCGTCGCGCCAGCGTACCGCAAAGATGCTCCCCTTGCCTGGCGCGGAAGAAAGCTCGACGTAACCACCATGGCGGGTCACGATGTCGTTGACCATGCTGAGCCCCAGACCCGCGCCTGAGCCGTGAGGGCTGACCCGGTAGAACGGCTCGAATATACGCGCATGCTTGTCGCCGGCAATTCCGCAGCCCTGATCGGCCACGGTCACGCTACCGTCAGCCTCAATTCCAACCGATATCTGCCCTCTGCCACCTCCGTACTGGACTGCATTACGTACCAGATTGACGAATGCACGCTCCAGAGCGTCGGCGTCACCACGAACGAAGAGATTTTCCGCGTCGCTCTCAAAGGCAATCTCATACCCTTCGACGATGGCCAACGGGGCAAGGTCGGCGACTACCTTCGACACAACGCTTTTGAGATCGACAGGTGCATTTTGCTGAGGCTTCTGCCGATACTTCTCGGTGTCGAGAAGCTGGTTCGCGATCGCCGTAAGTCGCTTGATGGCCGTCTGTAGGTGTGTCTTGTCCACACTTGGTGAAAGGGTATCGATCCTTACCTGCAGGACAGCTATCGGCGTTCGAAGTTCATGCGCCGCGTTGACGAAGAAACGCTCCGTCGCCTCGAAGCCACTATCGAGACGACGGAGCGCCCTGTTGATGTCGCGCACAACGCGCAGCACCTCATTGGGCAAGCCACGCTCTTCCACCAGGGTGCCGCGAGCGTCGAGATCGATCATGTCGAGACGCCCGGTCAGATCGCTGAAGGACCGCAGCGCCCAGCGCGTGACGAACGGAACGCCGATGAGGGAGATGGCGACGAGGATCAGCGCCGGCACGCCAATGGCAAGGTTCCCCAACAGGACGGTCACACCGTATTGAGACATCGGAACACCGCCGGCAAAAATCGTTGCTTCACCGGCCTGGGTGTCGAAACGCTGCATTCGGGCGACACTCAGCGGGTCATTCAGAGAACCATGGAGTTCGACGCTTGTGAACGTCCGCAAGAATGTGGTGTTGTCGGCGATTTTCTTGGGTGGGGTGCCGTGTGCAAGGACAGTATCTTCTCCCATGTCTGCCACGAACCATAGGTCAGGCGCGTCCTCCATCATCTCCTTAAGTTTGGCCGTCGGTGCCAGATAGGCCCGGCCATTCGGCTCGAGACGGACGGAGTCTGCGATTTCCTGAGACAGCCAGATGGACGTGATGGCCACATCAGGCTTGATGCCGGAAAGGAGATAGAAAACCAGGCCCAGCGAGACGATGATCGCGCAGACCTGCAGGACGATGAAGCCAAGCGTGAATCGCCAGCGAAGGGATGAGCTTGCTGTCCTATTTCTGCTCATAAAGGTAATAGCCGATGCCACGAATGTTCTTGATTACAATGTCAGCCTCAGCATCGCTGAGCTTCCGGCGCAGGCGTGACATATTGGCCTCAAGTGAGTTGGATTGGATCTCATCGTCAAAGGAATAGACGTGACCCTCAAGGGACGAGCGCAATACGGTACGACCGCGGTTTCTTAGAAGCGTTTCGATGATGAGCAGTTCTCGCCGGGTGAGCGCAACCCCGACGCCGTTGACATGCACATCGCTTGAAGCACGATCATAGGTGACGTTTCCTGCCGACAACACGGACGGGTCGGTTGTTGGTGCCCGCCTTAGCACAGCGCTCATTCTTGCGACCAGTTCGGGGATTTCGAAGGGCTTCGGCAAATAGTCATCAGCGCCGTCATTGAGTCCGGAAATACGTTCGTCGGTCGAACTCAGAGCGGAGATAATGATCGATCGCGTAATTGAACCCGCGCGACGCAAATCGGCAAGGAACGTACTGCCGTCGCCATCCGGCAGTTGCCGATCGATAAGGACGATATCGTAATGCGCCATCGCGATTGCTTCCCGCGCCGTTTCCAGATCTCCAACGGCGTCAAGAACGATACCATGCTGGGAGAGGGCCGTCCTCAACGCATCCGTCATTTCCGGATCGTCTTCGATAAGCAGAAGTTTCATAGTGGCCTTATCGTAAAAATCTCGGGCAGTCGTTCCCAGGAATCCTTATAGAAAAAATACGTTCGATTCAGATAAATTCGAACACCGTGACCGTGTGGACGCCGGATCAACTGGCAGTCGGCGGTTCAGATACGGACACCGGGACGCCTGAATCTGCCCGGTATCCTAATGCCTTCCGCATATTGCCAATACCGGAAGCTCTATCGGCAGCGACCGTATTGATCCCGGTATCTGCAGCCGTAGTTACGCCGGTCGTGCTGTTCCCAGCGATCGCGGCGGCTCCTTTCATTACGTTCACTGATGTTGCCTACCACGGCCCCTCCCGCGCCACCGGCGGCGGCTCCCACCGCAGCGCCTTCCCAAGTGCCGCTTGCCAACCCACCAATGATAGCGCCGCTCGCCGCACCGATGCCGGCGCCCTTTTCCGTCTGGCTGCACGCTGTCAGCGTCAAACAAACGAGTACGCCTGAAATGATCTTCTTCATACCTGTCCTCTCGATTGATTGCCCCTCCGGCCGCCAGTCGACCGTTGAGAAGCACTAAGGCGGATGCGTATGGCCACCGAAGATTACGTGGAAGTTACGCAGAACCGTCGGTATCGACATCGGTCGAAAGCGCAAATTCGTTCAGGATGCGCGTATTCGCGATCAGTAATTCTCAGGTAGTTTTGTCCGCCTAGCGTTCGTGGACAAAGGTTGATTGGGGAATCGGTTTTTTTGATTCTTTGTTTAGTCAATCTGGTTTGTTTGCTACACTTGGGATAGCCGTCGCATATCCTTGATGTGCTCTGAACTCAAATCACCTAAAGCAAAGGTTGGCTCGGGTTAGCTGGTCGATCGACGAGCAGCCCATCAGCCTCATGCCTCGATCGAGCTCCGCTTGCATCAGCGTCAACGCCCGTTTAACCCCGGCCTGGCCGGCGCTGGCGAGCTGGAAGAGGTAGTAGCGGCCGAGGCCAACTGCTTTGGCGCCAAGCGATAGGGCCTTCAGTACATGCGTGCCACGCTGCACGCCGCCATCGATCATCACGTCGATCTTGTCGCCGACCGCGTCGACGACTTCGGCCAGTTGGTCGAAGCCGCTGCGCGACCCATCGAGCTGGCGGCCGCCGTGGTTGGACAGCACAATGCCGGTGCAGCCGATATCGATGGCGCGCTTGGCATCCTCGACGGTCATGATGCCCTTGAGGCAGAACTGGCCGCCCAGGTCTCTACCATCTCGGCGCCATCGTCCCAGTTCATGGCAGGATCGAGCATCTCGGTGAAATAGCGGCTGATCGACATGGTGCCACTGCCCATGTCGACATGGCTGTCGAGTTGCGGCAGCTTGAATTTCTCATGCGTGAAGAAGTTGAGCGCCCAGCCCGGCTTGACGGCGAATTGCGCGACGCCGGCGAGATTGAGCCGCAACGGGATTGAGAAACCGGTGCGCTTGTCGCGCTCGCGGTTGCCGCCGGTGATGCTGTCGACCGTCAGCATCATCACCTGCACGCCGGCTTCCTTGGCGCGCGCCATCATCTCGCGGTTGAGGCCGCGGTCCTTGTGGAAGTAGAACTGGTAGACCTGCGGCGCGCCGCTGATCCGCCGCGCTTCCTCGAGGCTGACGGTACCGAGCGAGGAGACGCCGAACATCGTGCCGTACTTGCCCGCCGCCCGCGCCACTGCGCGCTCGCCCTCGTGATGAAAGAGACGCTGCAGTGCCGTTGGCGAGCAATAGACCGGCATCGCCAGCCGCTGGCCCATGACCGTAACCGACATGTCGACATTGCTGACGCCACGCAGAACGCTCGGCAGCAGATCACAGCTTTCGAACGAGGACGTGTTGCGCCGGTAGGTCACCTCGTCATCCGCCGCGCCATCGATATAATTGAAGATCGGGCCGGGCAGGCGGCGCTTCGCGAGGCGGCGGAAGTCGTGGAAGTTATGGCAGTCCGTAAGGCGCATGTTCGGGACCAACATTTCGACTTAACAGGCGTCTACTGCGTAAGTCATATTCGCGGAAATTAGAGCGTTCAGGCGCTCCAACCTGCAGTAACCTTAAAGTTTGATTTGCTCATCGGAACGATGTGCTCAAGCGATTTTACGTTGAGAGCGTAGACCAGGCCGTAAAAGGAGGCCCGGACATCCTCGTGGACAATGCCGCAGTCAGCGAAAAAGGGAAGCAACCGATTAAGTTCGACTTCGGCCGATTGGGCGTCGTAGCTCTCCAGTAACACAGCACCAGTCAACGGCGGTAGAACGTCATCCCCTCCGATGGTAAACGGCACTGGGGGAATATCAGGGCTTTCCACAATGAGATGTGTGGCCACAAAAGGTCCCGCGTCTTTCACAACATGCTCAATCAGGGCCTCGCATTGTTTGGCGGAGCCTTCAAAATCGCGACCAAGAGGCAGAGTTACGAGGGTACTTCCCATACCGCCGCCAAAGCTAACGATACGGTTACAGCATTTTCTGAGAAACCCACGAAACGATGGTCTCATCGAGCTTGACCATTCAGTGGGGTTTTCGAGAAGTTTCAGATAGGGTTGGCTCTCAAGGACAGATAGGTTATCGACTTCGTAGAGCGTCAAATATTCAGGTAATTCACCAGAAGTTCGAACGTAGCGCCGCGCGCTTCGCATCCCGGGTACGCTCAGCCTTTCAGGCACATGTTCACGGCTGTGCCACATATTGTATTCCTCACTGCGGCTCGCATCCGCACCATTCCAGAGCGCAAGAATGCCCTCACCCTCGAAGTCCATTGGGGTTCTCCTGATTGGGATATTGTTTTCGCCGCGGCACTACTGAATTCCGCGAGTAGATGCGGTCTACCGATCTGTACGGCGATCCAGGGCATCGCGCATGGCATCACCGAGCAAGTTGAAAGCCATGACCGTTAAAAAGATTGCCAAGCCGGGGAAAAAGCTCATCCACCAGGAGTGCCAATTCTGCATGCCTATCGATACCATTCCGCCCCAACTCGGTGTGGGCGGTTGAACGCCAAGACCGAGGAAGCTGAGTGAAGCTTCGGTCATCAGTGCCAAGGAAGCTGCGATAGACATGTAAACAAGCACAGGACCGGTGGCATTGGGCAATACGTGTCGCAGGATAATTTTCGTTGTGGAAAGACCAAGTACCTCGACCGCGCGCACGTAGTCCATATCCCGGATAGTGAGTACTTCACCGCGCACAAGACGCGCAAAGTGAGGTACCTTTGCGATCCCAATGGCAATGATCGCGTTTGTCAGACTTGGTCCCAGTATGGCTATGATTGCAAGAGCCATCACAATGAGAGGAAAGGCAAGCAGGGCATCCATCGAACGCATGATGATCTTTTCAGTCACTCCTCCGATCCATCCTGCGAACAGCCCTATGATGGAACCGATGGACGCCGAGATGAAAGTGGCGACAATGACTACAACGAGAGAGGTTTGTGCGCCGACCATAACCCTGCTCAGTATGTCGCGCCCAATCTCATCAGTTCCAAACGGGTGGTCCCAACTCGGTGGCGTCATAATTGTCATATAGTCGACGGCTGTCGGGGAATAGGGAGTTATCCACTGCGCAAGCGCGGCGATCACAATGAGGATCCCGACAAGCCCGCCGCCGACCTTGCCCGGCCAGGAAGATAATACCTTGCCAAGGATGCCCGGGGCGGTGGTGGCTTGCTCCTGCACTTGATTTGTATCAGCTAATGCTGCCATCATTTGATCCTCGGATTGACAAGCCGGTAGCAAATATCGGTTACAAAATTCGTCGCAACGACGGCGACGACGATGACAACGAGCACTCCCTGAACGACAGGGAAATCGCGCTGAAAAATGCCTTCTACAATCGTCCGCCCGAGGCCAGGCAGGCCGAAAACAGACTCGGTTACAATGGCACCCCCAACCAATGTTCCCATTTGCAGGCCGACCACAGTGATGATTGGAATAAGAGCGTTTCTCAGTGCATGATGGAGAATGATCCGCAAGGGCGACGTGCCTTTCGACTTTGCCGTGCGGATATAGTCAGCTGTAAGAACCTCCAGCATTGACGCACGTGTTTGTCGCATCAATGTCGCTGCGAAAGCCACGGCGATCGTGAGCGATGGAAGGGCCATAAGGCGGAGATTTTCGAGCGGATTTTCGAGAAACGGCACATAGCCCGATGGAGGCACCCATTGCAGATTGAGCGAAAACATCATGATCAAGAGCAATCCGAGCCAGAAGAAGGGTATAGCCATGCCGCTCAAGGCAAGAATGTTAGTAATCCCGTCGATCAGGCCATTACGATAGACAGCCGCCAATATTCCAGCAGGTATGCCGAACAGCATGGCCAAGGTCGTTCCCAGTACCGCTAGTTCTACGGTTACCGGTATACGGCGCATAAGGATATTGGTTACAGGCTCTCCGCTTCGCAAAGAAGTGCCCAAATCTCCCGCCAGAGCGCTGCCTAGCCACTTGACGTAGCGGATAGGCACGGGGTCGTTTAGTCCCATGGTTTCACGGACAGCTGCCAGTTGTTCGGGGGTCGCATCCAGCCCCAGACGAGAGACAGCCGCGTCGCCGGGCAGCAGACTGGTCAAGAGAAAGGCGACAACACTCACGATCAATACGACCGGCAATGTCTGAATCAAAAGGTCCGCAATTTTACGCATCGGTATGACCCTCCGCCTTCATTCGGGATGCATAGATTTCTTGGCGCAGGCAGGCGGAGGCATGGCCATGTCCTGCATTCACTTCCGTCAACACAGGCTGCTTTTCGAGACACTGGGTTGTGACATGTGGACAGCGCGGTGCGAAAACGCAGCCCTGGGTCGGCTGTGTCTTCTCTGAGGACTGCACTTCATACAGCTCCTCTTCTTCATCTAGGGGATGATCTAGCGACGGAATGGCCGAAAGCAACGCCTCCGTGTAGGGATGGCGTGGCTGCGTGAAAATGTCTTGGGTCTTGCCAATTTCGACCAGTCGACCCAGATACAGTACAGCTACTCTGTCGGCTACATAACGCACGACCCCTAGATCATGCGAAATGAATAGCATCGTCAGCCCGAGCTTTTCCCGCAAACCTTGCAGCAAGGTGATGATTTGCGCCTGAATGGAAACGTCGAGTGCTGAAACGGCCTCGTCGGCCACCACGATTTCGGGTTCCATGGCAAGCGCTCTCGCGATGCCGATACGCTGTTTCTGTCCCCCCGACATTTGATGGGGGTAACGGTCCACGAATTCCGGACGCAAACCGATAAGATTCATCATCTCGAAAAGTCGCGCCTCTATAGCGGCTCGATTGTCATGGCGATGACGAAGAAATAGCGCTTCGCGCAGCGCATCGCCCACCGTCATCCGGGGGTTGAGAGATGAGCTTGGGTCCTGGAAAATCATCTGTACTGCGTTGCGCGTGGGACGCAGCTGTCGTCGCGACAATTGCGCAATATCGCGCTTCTCAAGACATATCTGGCCATGGTCAGGTCGAACGAGTCGGACGATGCATTGTCCGATGGTCGACTTTCCCGATCCGGATTCTCCAACCAGACCCAAGGTTTCGCCTTTCAGAAGGTCGAAACTCACATCGGTGACGGCACGAACAGGTTCGCCCCCGCGATTTCGGGCCGGAAACACTTTGGTCAATGAGCGGACTTCGAGAAGCGGATCAGACATGACGCACCTCCGCTGTGGCGGCGATCTGTTGCCAGCGCACGCAACGTACCTGTTGAATTTCCGACACCGACTCGAGTTTGGGCTCGATGCCATCGCAAACCCCCTCGACATGCTGACTGCATCGCGGATGAAACCTGCAGCCTGGGGGAGGGCTTGCGGGACTGGGCACGATACCCGGAATGGGTGTCAGTGGCGCCGGTGTTCCGTCTGCCGAAACTCGGGGTGCGGATCCCAACAGTCCCTGCGTATAGGGATGCTGCGGAGCTTGCAGAACGGTCTGCACCGGACCCGTCTCTACAACTCGTCCCGAATACATCACTACGACGTCGTCAGCAATTTGGCCTACTACGCCTAGGTCGTGGGTAATGAAGATCATCGCCATTCCAAGCGATCGCTGCAAGCGCCTAAGCAGGCGCAGGATTTGCGCCTGTATGGTCACGTCCAGCGCAGTCGTGGGTTCATCGGCGATCAGCAGGTTTGGCCGCCGCATCAACGCCGATGCGATCATGATACGCTGCCGCATGCCTCCTGACAGCTCATGCGGGTATGTTCGCAGCCGGCGCTCAGCGTCGGGGATGCCAACAAAGCGCAGCATCTCAAGGGCCTGCCGCCTAGCCTCCAACTGCGATATCTTCTGATGATTGTGCAAGACTTCGACCAACTGATCCTCTATGTGGAGGACGGGGTTCAGGGCGGTCATTGGCTCTTGGAATATCATGGAAATTTCCTCCCCCCTGAGGGATCGAAGTTCCTTTTCTTGGAGCTGCAGAAGATCAACGATCCTACCGTCCTTTGTTCGATAGGCTGCGTGGCCGCGAGTGGTGGCTAGCTTTCCCAAGAGGCCGAGCAGTGCCAGACTCGTTACGGATTTCCCCGATCCCGATTCTCCGACGACGGCAAGCGTTCGACCAGCATTGACCGCAAACGACACGCCTTCCACGATCGAGAAGCCCTTACCTCCAGAACTGAATCCTACTTCGAGCGCATCGACCGTCAGGATCGGACCCTGATTCCCCCCAGGCGCAACCGTCCGAGAGGCATCTGCATTTGGCTTGACATTCGAATTCATGGCGCGAGATACGCGCCGCTGAGAAGCCAAAGGCCATTGGGCTCAAACGTTATCCCATACAGCTTGGGATTACTGATGTAATTGACGCTGCGCATCATTAGGAAACTGTAGCAGGCCTGATCGATCAAAATCGTCTGAATTTTGTTGTAAATTGCTTTGCGTTCAGCGCGGTCGACGGCCTGCGCAGCTTCTATCGAAAGCTGCTTGAGATCCTCGTTATCGATATTGGCCCAGTTGAGCGCTCCGCGGCCGAGTACCGAATTGACGACTTGATCCGGATCCACGAATGGGATTGACCAACGGCCGATGCCGATCTGGTAGTTTTTGTCGAGCACTGCCTGTACCCATGCCTGACGTTCAAGTACCTGGATATCGAGCGTTATGCCAACTTGAGCCAACATCGCTTGAACCATCTGCGATATTTGAACATCAGGGTCACGCTGAATCACATTCATCGTCGCTTTGATGTTCGGTCCGAGACCGGATTTTTCAATCTCGGCGCGCGCATAATCAAGATCGAAGACGTGCGGAGCGGGCGTTGCGTTATAGGCCCATTCCGTCTCGGCAAACATGACGGGGGGGGTATTTCCCATGCCCAAAGCGACAGCTTGTAGCAGACCTTTCCTATCGATAGCCGCCGTCACGGCGCGACGAACATGGATGTTATTGAAAGGTTCGGCTTGATTGTTGAAGGCAAGCCAAGACTGGATGCCGCCTGGAGGTGAGAGCAGCTTGACGCGGGAATCGCTTTGCAGCTGAAGCGCATCGCGAGATGTAATGGCGTCCGCAAGATCAAGATTGCCGCCCTGAAGTTCGATAACCTTGGTGGCGTTGTTGGAGATAAAACGCATGCGGATCCCGTCGAGATAGGGCAATGCTTTCCCGTCGTCGCCGATCTTCCAGTATCGGTCGAAACGCTGTGCCTCCACATATTCTCCCTGCACCCAGCGCACGAATTTGAAAGGGCCAGTGCCGACAGGATTGCGCTGTACGTCGTCACCCTGCTCTCGGATGGCCTTTGGCGACATCATCATCGCCGGCTCGGTGCCTAGCGCCGCCAGGATTGCTCCAGAGGGACGCTTCAGGTTGAGGCGGATCGTAAATTCATCAAGCACGTCGACACTCTCGACGTCGGCGAAATCGCTGACATGGGGAGCAACGACTTTCCCGCTGATTGCATAGTCGATGTTGAATTTGGCCGCTTCGGCATTGAACGGCTCGCCGTCGTGAAAGACCACGTCGTTCCGCAATGTCAGCGTGATCGCCGTGTTGTCATCACCATAGGCCCAGTCGGTCGCTAAAGCAGGTTTTACGGTGCCGTCTTCCGCAATGGCGAGAAGTGCGTCAAAAAGCTGGTTAAAAAGAAATTTGTCCGTCGTCGACGCGTTGCCGAACAAGGGGTGGAGGCTGACGGGTTCCGCATCCATCGACGCCACGATCGAGCCGCCGCGTGCGATCGCCGGCACATTCTGGGCGCGCACCAGCCCGGGCATTGCTGCTGTCAGCGCGCACAAACTTGCGCCGGCTACCAAAAAGTCTCTTCTCGAAATTGGCATGCAAATCCTCCCAAATCTTTTGCCAACACTTCTTGCGAGTATGGCCAGCCACTTGGAAATTGCCAACGAGAAAGGAAAATTGAGCTATTTAGAAACTTTATGGAAATGCGAGATCGTGTGTTCCGAGACGTTGAATCATGAAATTATAGAATTCGATAACCGGCCGCGCTGTCGGACCAGATGCCCGTTCTACTGCAAATACGCATTCGGGAAGGCTAGCGGCGGCGTCCTTCCCGAGAACGCAAAGTGTGTCCCCGGCGAGATTCAGCCGGGACGATACGCAGATGGTGACCGCAAGGCCCGCCGCAACGGCGGATATCGTAGCGTCGAGGCTGTGACTCTCATATACCATTCGCCAATTCCGTCCGAGCTGTCCGAGGCTCTCGATCATAATCTCACGCAACAGACTCTCCTTGGGCATGAGCGCAACGGGAACCGGGTCTTTTCTCCATATGTGCTGATCTGGTGCTTCGACCCAATGCAAGGTTTCGCGGGAGAGGATCTGACCGCGGCAGTCCGTCTCCCTATAGAAATTGAAGATCAGGTCGAAACGGTTTCCGAGGCCCTCGGCCAGCGTTGATTGTCCTCCCGTAGTCAGGATCAATTGGACGTCCGGGTACATCGCACTGAATTCAACAAGGAGCGGCGGCAATACATTTGATGCGTAGAAATTGTTGGAGCCGATGCGGATTTGTCCGCGCATGGCGCCCTCGTCGACGGAGGCCAATGCTTCCCGATTGAGCGCCACCAGCCGACGCGCATATTCGACAAACGCTAACCCATTCTGACTGAGCACAACGTGATTTCTCGGAAATTCAAAGAGCTGCGTGTTCAGAGATTCTTCAAGACGCCGGATTTGCAGGCTTACCGCTGACTGCGTGCGATGAAGGAATTTGGCCGCTGACGTGTAACTTCCGCAATCGACGACGGCGAGGAAAGCAGTAAGCAGTGCATTGTCCAGCATTGGCTGGCGTAGCCCTGCGGCGATCAAGGCTTGATTGTCAATTTGGTCCTTTCGCATGTCTCCTCCACTTCGGTTTATCGCCCAGAAGCTGGGCCCAACCTCCAATAAGAATATACTCTATCGCTCTCCGCGGAACACTTACCAGCACCCCGACCGTCATAGCCGCTGTCCAATGAAGGCGACCGAGGGAGTGACGCGAATCGCTGCCGGTCCATAAAGATTCACAATATCGACTATGCTGAAAACTCATAGGATTTTCAGCCGTTTACCAGATATATGAGCTGTCGTGTCAAAGCAATGGAGCGGCGGACACCGCCACCGAGATAGCATTAAGATGCGCTCGGACGCATCCGTTTGACATGGATTGGCCTATGAGGAGGGAGCTGTGGTCGCCATGGATATTCAAGAAGTAAATCACGTTTCCGACGATATCATTTCGAGATTGCTCGGACTCCAACCGGATTTCGTTTTTGAGCGTCTGAACCCTCGCACCAGGGATCCGGTTCAAACCTTTGTTGGGTTTGGCGGCAGGAAGGATGAACTGTGGAAGGAGGATCAAAAGACTGTCTTTTCGCAGTTGCGCAAGCGCCTCGCAAGCAACAACGCCAACTCGGATATGGGGCCTCCCGGGGCATCCGGGGGTGTCTTGGCAATTCTCGGCTATGAGTTGCTATCTGGGGTTTCCCCAAATCATGGCGAGCGCGAAACGCCTGCGGCAATTCTGCTCGAGCCGGACCTGCTTGTGACCTTGGACCATGCAGCTGATCGTGCTTTTTTGGCGCGCGGCATAAATGCCGCGAGCGAACTATATGACGACGTTTTGGCCGCTTTTGCCAACCCAGTTGCCCCCTTCGAAGCGGCGGACGAAGCAGTCGTCGGAAGCACCTCATGGAGCGCACAGATTTCAGAAGTTGCTTTTTGCGAGATCGCACGGCAAGCGATCGCGCAAATGGGAAAAGGCAAGCCCGTAGAAGGCGCTGTCCTTTCGGTACGCCTGCGCTCACCTGACCGATGCGACGCCCTAAAGGCTTATAAACGCCTTCGTAGAATCAATCCCTCGACCTACATGTTCATCGCCAGAACCACTTCAGTCGAAGCTTGGGGCGCCACTTCCTTGGGACTGGTGCAGATGTCGAATGGCCATTTCTTGGCCGAGACCGACGGCGCGACCCATCCATACGAGGCCGGGGATTTTGTGTGGACGCCTTCCCCCAAGGAAATTGATGAATATGACGTGGTGGTTTCTGCTCTCAAGGATGCCTTGACGCCACTGGCGGACAATAGTGGCGCAAGATTTGTCTCGCAGATGGAAGAGCGGCGGTTTTTCAATCTGGCGCATCTGTTTGCGTCCATGGAAGGTCGATTGGCTGAAGGCCGCGACGGGCTGGACTTGGTCGCAGCCCTGTCCCCTCATGGCGCCGCGGTTGGATACAAGCGTCAGCCAGCTCTCGAATTGATCGCCAAATCGGAACCGACCGCGAGGGACTTCTTCGCTGGAACGATCGGTTTCTTTGGTTATGACGGGTCGGTCGACAGTGCCGCCGTGACGCGCTCGATGTGGCAAACGGACAAGGGAATGACGGTGCATGCTGGCGCAAAAGTCGTGCCCGCCTCTCTACCAGAGGAAGAGTATCGAGAATGTGTCCTAAAGACGCTTGCGCTGCGCAAGTGCGTCGGGGGGAGGTATGAGTAGGAAAATGTCTGCCTTTCCGGTGCTTCCGCCGCTTGGGATAGGGTGCGGAACGATTGCCTTGTCGTCTTCTCAGGAGAGTTTTCGGGACCTCGTGCATTACGCGGTCGAGCGGGAGTCATGCTATCTCGATACCGCTCCACTTTATGCGAAAGGTCAAAGCGAGCCGCGCTTGGGCGAAATTCTGCGTGACATACCGCGCTCGCGATATGTCGTTTCGACTAAGACGGGCCGTTATCCGGCGCCCGAGAGCGTTGGCAATGCGACGCCGATACCCTCTTTCTTCGACTATAGCCACACCGGCACGCTCGCATCTCTTCGCCGCAGCCTCGGCTATCTGGGCTGTGGTCATATCGATATCGTTTTCATCCACGACCTTGACAGAAAACATCATGGGGATGGTTATCCCGCTTTGCGTGATCAGGCTCTCAAAGGCGCCTTGCCGGCACTTCGCGAGGCACAGGAAGCTGGAATGATCGGTCATGTGGGCATTGCTTCAATGGAGTGGGAAGCTTGCCTGGATCTGGTGGAGCATGCGGATTTCGAAGCAGTCATGATTGCCGGTGCCGTCACGCTACTTGACCGGTACAGTGCACCGCTCATTGACCACTGCGTCAGAGCCGAGATCGACGTGATCGCCGCATCGCCGTTCAATTCGGGCATCCTGGCCACCGGCGCCATTGACGGGGCGGTCTATAATTTTCATACGGCACCACCGGAGATCCTCAATCGGGTCAGATCCATGGACGCGGCCTGCCGCCGCTTCGGTGTGCCGCTGGTCGCGGCTGCCCTGCAATATCCGGGCCGTCAGCCCGTCATCCGGTCTCTTGTGGCCGGCCACGCCTCGCGCGAACAATATGTGCAAAACCGGCACCTGATGTCCATTGCGATTCCGGACGCACTTTGGGATGAACTCGATGCACTCTGAAACCTCTTTTGTCATCCCGAAAATGGAATATACGCGTATTGGCGTAACATCGGACGTTACGCTTGCGGTTAGCGTGGGGCCGGCACCGGGCAAATATGGCATTGTGTACATCCACGGCATTCTGCAAGCGGCGCTGAGCTGGAAGTATCAACTTGGCTCGCCCAAGCTGGCGCAATGGACATCCGTGGCTTTCGACCTGCGTGGACACGGCTTCTCCTCGAAGCCGCAGGAGCCCCGGAACTATAATTCCGGCGATTCATGGAGCAGCGATCTCAAAGCAGTGCTCGACTGGAGCGGGCTGGAGAGGGTGATACTGGTCGGCTGGTCGTTTGGTGGGCGGATCATGCTCGACTACCTGGAACGCAACGAAAATGATAAACGCATCGCCGGGCTTGTGTTTATCGATGCCAACACCAAGTCCGCGCCGGGTCATGTCAGCCAGGAATGTCTTGACGTGCTGATCCGCGCAAAATCTGCAAACATGGCGGACAACATCGCTGCGCGCGCCAAGTTCGTAGACATGTGTTTCGAGAGGTCACCATCTGAGGCCGATCTGGCTGAAATCCTAGCCTACAACAACATGATGCCGCCTCAGGCGCTGGAAGCGACAATGGGTCGAGCTATGGACCACGATGGGCTTATGCGCAGGCTCAGGCACCCCACGGTAGTCATTCATGGGCAAAACGATCGGCTAAGTCTTGTTGCCAGCGGCCGCCATACTGCATCGACCATCCCGGACGCGCGGTTACGGGTGCTGGAAGGGATCGGTCACACGCCTCAAGTCGAGGCGAGCGACGAGGTCAACGCCATACTCGCAGATTTCGCCGCCGAAATATTTGCATAGATGTTCCGGTTTGAAGCGATGAGCTTTGCCGAAGCGACCAAGCCAGCAAAGGAGAATAGAATGAACCTGTCCGAAGATCTTCTCGATCGTCTTGCCATCCGCGACCTGATTGAAAGTTGGGCAGTGTGGCGCGATGCCGGTGACTGGGCTCGTTTCCGTTCCGTTTGGCATGACGATGGCGTCATGCAGGCTACCTGGTTTCAGGGCGACGCGGATGAATTCATCCGCGTCAGCCGCGAAGGATTTGAAAAGGGTGTCAGCATCCTGCACTTCTTGGGGGGCAGTTCGATCGAACTTGAGGGCGTGCGAGCCATTGCTCAGACCAAAATGACCATTTCGCAGCGCGGGTCGGTGGATGGCGTGATCTGTGATGTGGTTTGCACGGGGCGCTTCTATGACTTCTTCGAAAAGCGGGACGGCAGATGGGGCGTCGTACTGCGCCAGCCGATCTACGAAAAGGACCGCATCGATCCGGTCGACCCTTCGGCTGAGCTAAATCTGGATGCGGATCTGCTGTCGCAATTCCCAGTCGGCTACCGGCATCTGGCATATATCCAAACTCGCATCGGCTATGTGGTCAAGAAAGACATGCCGGGCCTCGTGGGCCCAGAAGTCGACGCGCTCTACCGACGTGGCAAGGCTTGGCTTACTGACGCTATCATTCCCTCACAGACCTCGGCCTAAGTGTGCAATGGCAAATTTCACCCACCGCATGTTGCCCGCGACCATCCGGTTCGGCGCCGGTGCCAGGCATGAACTTGGACCCCTGCTTAAAATGCGGGGGCTTGGCCGCGCATTCTTTCTGACGACCCCGCAACAGGCCGCGCTTGGAACGTCGCTGGCTGATGAAATCGGAGCACTCTGCGTTGGGCTCTTCAGCGACGCACGTATGCATACGCCGGTTGATGTCACCGAAAGGGCACTGGCACTGGCGCTGTCACTAGATGCTGATTGCCTAGTGGCTATCGGCGGCGGCTCGACCACCGGGCTCGGCAAAGCACTCTCGGTGCGCTGTGGCTTGCCGCAGATCGCGATCCCCACCACCTATGCTGGCTCCGAAGTGACACCAATCCTGGGCGAGACCGAAAATATGCGCAAAGTTACGCGGCGGGACGACGCAATCCTGCCAGGTCTCGTTATCTACGATCCGGAACTTACATACTCCCTGCCGGCTGCCATAACGCTTGCCAGTGGTGTTAACGCGCTCGCTCATGCAGCCGAGGCGCTTTACGCGCCCGATTGCACGCCGATCTTGCGGCTAATGGCAGTTGAGGCGGTCGGCGCGATGACGCTTGCGTTGCCCATCATCCATACCGATCCGGCTAATGCGGAGGCACGGGCGCAGGCTCTTTATGCCGCCTGGCTGTGCGGTACCTGTCTCGGCGGCACGACTATGGGCCTGCACCACAAGATCTGTCATGTGCTTGGTGGCACATTTGATCTGCCCCATGCGCAGACTCACTGCATTATGCTGCCCCATGTATTGGCATATAATAGAGAGGCCGCGCCAGTCGCCTATGCCGATCTTGCGACGGCGATGAAAACCGAGCGGCCGGAATTGGCGCTTTACCACATGGTGCGGGCGCAAGGTGGACCGCTGGCGCTTTTGGCGCTCGGCTTGAAAGAAGAAGACCTTAAGGAGGTCTTTGCCCAGTTGCAGTCCTCACCCTATGCCAATCCGGCGCCGCTGAACGGGAAAAAGCTGGTCAGCATGCTCAGCGATGCGTTCGAAGGACGGGAACCGAGCATAATGGCCCGACCCTGAGAGGAAAGCGGGATGACGCGATATTTCGCTGAAGGAAACTCGATCAAAACGGTCAATGAACGCATGGGGTCTGAGGTGGATCCGCGGCTTGCAGCCGTCATGGCTGCACTGGTCAAGCATCTTCATGCATTTGCGAAGGAAGTTAACCTGACGCAGGACGAATGGGAATTGGGGATCGATTTCCTCACTCGGACAGGCAAGATTTGCAGCGCCGAACGGCAGGAATTCATCCTGCTTTCTGATACGTTGGGATTATCGATGCTGGTGGATGCCATCAACAACCGACGGCCCGAAGGCGCAACGGAAAACACCGTTTTTGGCCCATTCCACGTTGAGGGCGCGCCTATACGGCAAATGGGCGATACGATTAGTCTCGACCGTAAGGGAGAGAGCTGTCGCTATACCGGGAGGGTGCTCGACCTGCAGGGCAAGCCTATCGTCGGCGCACAGATCGATGTGTGGTGCGATAATGAAGATGGTTTCTACGATGTGCAGCAGCCCGAGATCCAGCCGAAATGGAACAATCGCGGCATTTTTATAACTGGGGCAGACGGGGTTTACGATTTTGTCGGCATCAAGCCGGTGTCTTATCCTATTCCTGATGACGGCCCGGTGGGCGAGATGCTCGGCGCACTCGGTCGCCATCCCTATCGACCAGCCCATATGCATTTTCTGGTTAAGGCGCCTGGGTGCCAGAAGCTGGTGACGCACACATTTGTCGGCGACGATCCCTATTTGGAAACCGACGCCGTATTCGGCGTGAAGAGATCGTTAGTGGCTTCTTTTGAAGCAAGCCAAAAGGCCGATACAGCTTGGCTGTCCCGCTTTGATTTTGTCCTGGCGGAGGAAGCGCAATAAGCCCGGTGTCTTAGGCACCGGAGTGCTTCAGTTCGCCACGGGCCAAGAAAATTTTTCATGCTGCTATTGAAAACCTCTTGAAGCCGCAACGTACTGAATTGAATGACTATTGTACGATCGCCCAATCGGGGATCGACAAGTCCAGGAGGCGCCCTGTGCTCTTGGCGTCTCCTTGTATCCATGTTGCTTGTAAGGAGGATATGGTTATGAGGACAAACCTCGATTTTTCTCCCCTTTTCCGGTCGAGCATCGGCTTCGACCGAATGTTGAACGCACTTGAAGCTGCAAGCCGTGTCGAATCGATCGACAACTGGCCGCCCTACGACATTATCAAGACCGGTGAGGACGACTACCGCATTGCCATGGCAGTGGCCGGCTTCACGCAGGACGAGCTGACGATTACCCAAGAGCAGAACATGCTCTTCGTCGCCGGGCAGAAGGCGAATGACGACAATCAGCAGTATCTGCATCGCGGGATCGCCGGCCGTTCATTCCAGCGTCGGTTCGAGCTTGCAGATCACGTCAAGGTCGTGGGTGCAGGGCTCGTCAATGGTCTGCTGACCGTCGATCTCAAGCGGAAATCCCTGAAGAGATGAAGCCTCGCCAGATCGCGATTTCGACCGACGTGGCACTGCCGAAGGTCGAGACGAAGCAGATCGAAGCGGACAAGCAGGCCGCCTGATTTTTCAAACGACGTTGTCTGCAATCAGGGCGCCGGGCCATTGCCCGGCGTCACGGGCGGATATTGTCCAATCAACAGATGAGAAGGAGAAAAATCATGAGTGTTCGTGATCTGATCCCCTGGGGCCGCAACAATGGCAACCAGGTTCCGACTGTCCTGCGCGACGACGACCGCGATCCCTTCCTGTCGCTTCATCGCGAAGTGAACCGTAAGCATCCGAGCAGCCACGCGGCATGAGCACGCGCGAGTTAGGCAAATCGGGCTATAGTGATGAGGTTGCTGCGGTTAGGCTTTCCGGCGTGATCGACGCGCCCATTTCGCAGCCAGGTTTTCCACGGCTCTGTTGAGATCAGCGAAGGCTGCATTGTTTGGGTCGAAGTCTTTGGCGCCCGACCATTCGACAAGTTCGGCGTGCCGTTCATGAGCGGGGTCGGCGAGCGCCTCGCGGAACTCCTGGTATCCCCACGGACCGCCAACGTCTTCAGGCGGGCAGCGCCCCGTTGCCTCGATCAGCATTGGATCTGCAAGCGCGACGACAGGGAACGTGCGCTCGATCTTGATGCTGTGCGTCCAGCCGTCGCCGAAGTCATAGTGGTATTTGAAGGATTTCGCACCGGTGTCCTGGATTGCCGACAGGAGCGAGATCTTGCGGGCATCGAGTGGACCATCCCCCCATTCCTGGTCGGGCAAACCAAAGCCAACGTCACGGATCTGGAATTCGTAGAGGTGGGTGTTGGTCCACCCCATCGCAGCCTGCAATACCTCATGCAGCCGGCTGAGCCGGATGCGCCACGGCACGACAATGCGCCGCATCACGGTCGGTTCGACATGATCAAGGGTGACCTTCAGACGGACGAGAGAAGAGGCCATCGTCAAGCTGCCAGCATGAGGGCGGAGTTTTTGCCCTGGCGTATCCGCTTCCACTCCCAGGGAAGCAGTTCCGGCAAACGCGAGGCCGGCAGGTCGGCGATGCGAGCAAGGACATCGGCGAGCCAAGCCTTCGGGTCTACGTCGTTCAGCCGTGCGGTCATGATCAGGGTGAGCATGATGGCAGCGCGATCTGCGCCGCGGTCGGAACCGGCGAAGAGCCAAGCCTTTCTTCCGCAAGCCACGCCGCGCAACGCTCTTTCCGCGCAATTGTTCGTCATGCAGATCCTGCCGTCGTCGGCATAGCGGGCAAAGTCAGCCCAGCGCGACAGCATATAGTCGATCGGTCCGGCCGCCGGCGATGAGCGTGATAGGCTGGCCCGCTCGGTGCGTAACCATTCCTCCATATCGCCAAGTAGCGGCTTGCTCTTCTCCTGCCGGACCGCAAGCCGCTCGGCCGCGCTCAGACCGTTGATGTCGCGCTCGATGGCAAACAGAGCATCGATGCGCTTCACCGCCTCGAGGGCTACCGGCGAGATCGGCTTGGTACCTTTGCCGCGCCGAGCATTGCGAGCGACATCGGCCAGTTCGAAGAACTTCCGCCGCGCATGGGCGAAGCAGAACGCGGGCGTTGCCGGCATCTGCCTCTTCGTCAGATCGAACAGCGGATTGAAGCCGTTGTAGCAATCCGCCTGAAGAATGCCGCTGAAGTCGGCCAGATGCCTTTGCGGGTGCTCGCCGCGCCGATTGCAGGAGGCGTAGAAGACCGCCGCCGGCGGCGCAGGGCCGGCGAATGGCTGATCGTCGCGCACGTAAACCCATATTCGCCCGGTCGTGCATTGGCCCTTGGCCAGGATTGGGATCGTCGTGTCGTCACCGTGAAGCCGCTCGGCCTGGAACACATGTGCCTCGATCAGATCAAATATCGGCTTGAGGGCGAAGGTAGCGTGACCGACCTGATCGGCCAGGGTCTGGGTCGACAGATCGATACCCTCACATTTGAACCGCGTGCTCTGGCGGTTCAGCGGGATGTGCTGCCCGAACTTGTCGAAGACGATCGTCGCCAGCAACTGAGGACCGATAAAGCCGCGCGGAGTGGCATGGAACGGTGCGGGAGCCTGACTGATCGCCTCGCAATCGCGGCAGGTAAACTTCTCGCGCACCGTCTCGATAACCTTGAAGCGGCGTGGGATCTCCTCCAACGTTTCAGTCACATCCTCGCCCAGCTTCGACAGCCGCGAGCCGCCACAGCAGGCGCATGCCGTCGGCGCTTCGACAACGATGCGTTCGCGCTCGACGTCTTCAGGCCACGGCTTGCGCACCGGACGCTTGCGGGCAAAGGCGCGTACGGACTGCGTTTTGGCCGCGGCCTCTTGGGCGCCCAGTTCATCCTCGGCGGCCGACGCCACGAGCTCTTCGAGCTGCAATTCCAACTGATCGATCAGCCGCTGCGTGCGCTCACGGCGCGGGCCGTGCTTCTCGCGCTCAAGTTTGCCAAGCAGCAATTGCAGATGTGCGTTTAGCGCCTCGATGCTCGATAGCCGGGCCTTTGCGTTGGCCGCTTCCGCCTCAGCTTGCAGTCGCGCAGCACGTTCGGCCAGCAGCGCCGCATGAGCACTTGCAAGGTCCGATGGCAGGGTAAGCGGCGGCAATGTCATAGCGACATTGAATCAGATTTCTCAACATTTTCAATGCAAGAATGCAGTCAGACCCGGCTGGGGCGCCAGGTCTCCTGCGGCGCGCGCCAGTCAATTCCTGACAGCAGATAGGAAAGCTGCGCCGTCGAGATCGGCACCGCGCCACCGTCGGCAGAAGGCCAGATGAACTTGCCTCGTTCCAATTTTTTCGTGAACAGGCAGGCCCCCTGGCCATCGTGCCAAACGACCTTGATCAGGTCACCGCGTTTACCCCTGAAGCAGAACAGATGACCGCCCAGCGGGTCGTGCTTCAGCACTTCCTGCACCCGTAACGCTAGCGACGGGAACCCACATCGCATATCCGTATAGCCCGTCGCCAGCCAAACCCGGACGCCTGTCGGGATCGGAATCATCGCAACGTCTCCAGCGCGCGCAGGATGCGCAGCAGCGCATCGACGTCGACCTCTCGATCGACAATGACACGTCGACCGTTCGTGCTCAGCACCTCCATGCGACCGCTACCCACTACCGAAGCCGATGCGGCCGAAACGGGAGCTGGCACGTCCGGTGTGATCACTGCGGGCACGAAGCCTTCGATCCGATTGCGGCAAAGGCTGCCGGACTGCGCCAACTGACGCCAACGGTACAATTGTGAGCGCGAAACCCCGTGCTTCTCTGCCGTCGCGGAGACCTGGCGACCATCGCCAGAAAAGCCTTCCTCGAGAATTTTGAACTTGGCCTCGGCGGTAAAGCGCCGCCGACGCCTTGTGTCGATGATTTCAAGCCGGCTCACCGGTGTCCGAAAACTGTCCTTATGCCTGTCCATAGCGACAAAACGACAGATTCATCTCAACCGCTCAAGGCGGCGCTCCTCGGATGCTTACAGTGAACCGACTGTTCGATGATGTTTTCCGCGGCTTCGGCTCGGGCCTGCCCACCTTCGGTAGCGGTTCTGCCTTCGGTACCGGCTGGCCGAGCGTTGAGATCTCCGACACCGACAAGGAGATCAAGGTGACGTCCGAAGTGCCAGGCCTTGACGAAAAGGACATCGAAGTCCTGCTCAACGACGGCGCGCTGACGCTGAAGGGCGAGAAGCGCTCAGAGAACGAGGACAGGGATCGTCAGTTCTCCGAGCGATACTATGGCCGCTTCGAGCGCCGCATCCCGCTCGGCGTTGAGATCGCGGAAGACAAGGTCGACGCGCATTTCAAGAATGGCGTGCTGACAGTGATCCTGCCCAAGACCGAGAAGGCGCAGTCGCAGGTCAAGCGCATCGCCATCAAGAGCTGATCGGTTCAACTAACCCTGGGGGCCGGCCTACTGGCGGCCGCCAGTATCCTTCGCCAACCGGGAGGGATGAAGAATGGAGACTGCAAGAGACACAAAACCAGAAATAGAAACCTCGACTGCCGCTGCCCGCGCCTTAAATGACAACCGGCGCAACCTTTCCTTCGGACGCTCGCCGTTTCCCGACGACGCGGTGGCGCGCATCTTCAAGCCGTCGCGTTCTGTGACCACCTCAGGGAATGCGCGAACAAAGGGCTGGCGGCTCGTTTTCGAGCGTCGCTCCGCGCCGTTTGTCGAACCCTTGATGGGCTATACCGGCGGCAGTGACACACTTGCGCAGGTGGAACTCGAATTCCCCACACTGTAATCCGCCATCCGCTATGCCAGGCGACAAGGGCTGACCTACGTCGTGGAACGGCCGGCAGACAAGGCTGTTGCCTCGGCCAAGAAGAGGAATGGTCGCCAATCGGCTCGCCCATCCCATGCCTTTGCTGATGCGACCTTGGATCGGCTGGGTCTTGCTCGACTTCAGGAAAGGTACGGGCAGGCCATGGATGGCGCGGCAGACCGCGACGATGCGTCCGGCCCGGCCAGCTGGTTCGCCCCGATGGACGTCGTTCGCGATCCGGCGCTATCGCTCGACGCGAAGCGTTCGATCCTGATGAACTGGGCCTGGACGGAATATCTGGCGGATCAGGCGACCAACGAAGGCATGCCGGAGAACGACCGGCCGTCGCGCCTTTACGAGGTCGAGCAGGCGATGCTCGCGCTTGGGCGAGGCGTTGAAAACGGGCCAGTTCATACAATGAACGATCGCCACGCCGCATGAGGTGAGCCATGGATCCGTATGTCATCTTTGATTGTGAGAAGGCTCTTCCGAACCGGTTCGTGCTGGTGCTTGCTGCGGCAGCGCGAACTCGTGCGCTTAACCGTGGCGCCGAACCGAGACTTGCTTTGCCACACCGGAATGCGAGCGATCTCGCATTGCAGGAGATCGCAGAAGGAGCGTTCAAGGAGAACGAACTGGCGCCGTTCCTGCTCCCCCAAAGGGCCGAAGCGCGTCTCCTGCCGGCCCCGTCCACGACGTCCGAGCTTT
The DNA here is from genome assembly GCF_963942435.1 of Shinella sp. WSD5-1. GTDB lineage: Bacteria > Pseudomonadota > Alphaproteobacteria > Rhizobiales > Rhizobiaceae > Shinella > Shinella yambaruensis. The sequence continues at coordinate 107,565 of NZ_OZ012602.1, read as the reverse complement.
GCGTCGACGGCTGTTCGAAGGCTGCCGCCGCATCCGCCGCCTTGCCGACCGAGGCGGTCCATTGATGATGCAACCAACCGATGAGGAGAAATGAACGATGCTGAAGTCCCTGAATTCGAATTACCGGACGGCTTTCGATATCGTCAATATCGTTGCCGGTTTTGGCCTTCTGATCTCGCCCTGGCTGCTCGGCTTCACCGCAGAGACCTATGCCGCCTGGAACGCATGGGTGGTCGGCGCGGCCGTCGCTCTTGTCGCCGCCGCTGCACTCTACGCTTTCCATGAGGTGGAGGAATGGCTCAACCTCGTACTTGGCATTTGGGCGCTGGTTGCCCCCCGGGCACTCGGCTTCTCAGCCGTGACTGCCGCCAGGGGTGCACATCTGATAGCCGGCATTGTCGTCGTGATCGTGGCCGCCGGCAGCATCTGGTTCAGCGACAACCGTCCGTGGTCGACGGCGTGAGGCAACTGAACGGGTCCGGCCGCCGGGCCCGTTCAGTTAACATCATATAAACCTAAAGTGGAGAATTGGACGAGTTCTACACGGAGGAACAAATTCCTTCACGCTTGAAGTATTGGTTATAAAGACACTTAAGCACGGATGCTAAGCGGTTATTTCAGTAAGTTCAGGGAAAAATATTCACATTGCTAGTAGCTTTTCTACGCCGCCGACGATAAAGGATTTCATGCTTAAAAACGCTGCGGCAGGGTCTGAACTATACTGACCTTTTGACAAAGTCTCTACGCGTCCGCTGGACGAGAACACGCCGAGCATCACTGATACCAGATAGACCAAAGCCCGGATCGCCATCTCCCGATTCGCCGCTGGGTAAAGGTCAAGCAGCGCGTCGATGAAAATGTGTGCGGTCTCATCGTATTGATGCGAGATGAGGTCTGCGAAACGTCGGGATTGTGAGATCTGAGCAATCAGGTGCGAATAATGCCTCCAGCCTTCGTCCTCGCTGGCGATCAGGTCGAGCAACGGCGATGTGTAGCATTCGACCAAGGCAACAAGGTCGAAAGTGTCTGAATTCCGGCCGTGCGCAAGCCTTTTGCGACGCAGCTCGGACAGGGATTGGCTCCGCCGGCATATTACCGTTTCGAACAGATGTTCCTTGTTGGGAAAGTGATAGGTCACCACGCTCAGCTTGACTGCGGCCGCCTCGGCGATGTTGCGGACCGACACGGCATCGAAGCCACTTTCGGCGAATAGAGCTTCCGCCGCATCAACAATGGCCGTCCGCTTCTGCTGCGCACCGCGTTGAGGTCTAACTTCTGTTGACAGTATCCGTTGCGAGCGCCCCACAGGTATGGGCGTGACGCCGATCCTGAACCTGGACTAAGCGTCGTTGGCGGGAGCGCTTGGGTTGAAGCGCATCGGCTTGCAGTGCGCGTAAATGCTCTCGACCGCGAATGGGAGCGTACGCCAGGCGTCTTTAAGGATGGCCTTAGTCGGCTTGGGAAACGCCGTCGAGATTATTTCGATCAGATCGGGCTTTGTGCATTGAATGAGGATGCCCATGATTGGTTCGCCGGTCTGCTTTTGAGCGAACAGCGGTGCCCAATCTTCTAGGTTCAGGCTAATGGCGCCGAAGAACCCGTCGGCCCAGTCGCCCGCAAGCACTTCGCCCTCGTCAGTCCGCATTAACATCGGCGCATAGCGGCCGGGCGCCGTCAGTTGGTGGGCTATGAGGTTGTAATGATCGACGATCGTATCGATCACCGCCTGGATCTTGTTTCCGATGAGCGCTTTTTTCTCGTGATCGCCGATGACATGGAACATCCAATCATTGGGCAGCAGGAAGACCGGGCCAGCCGCCAAACCGGTCAGGAAGCCATTCATCATCGAGACGCCGCCACAAGGCGGCACCGGCTCAGCCTTGTTGAACCAGGCTTCCAGCTGCTCGAGGGTCAGAAGTTTCGCACGCCTGGGTCGTTTCACGCTGCTACCGCCATATTCACTTCGGCATGTTCTTGTTTCCAATGCCAAGGCAGGCAACGCTCCAAGGAGGTCGACTTTATCTCGCCCGACACGATGCGTTCAAGCACGTCGTTGAGCCACGTATAGGGATCGAGGCCGTTCAACTTTGCTGTGGTCAGCAAAGAACCCAAAATGGCCCACGTCTCGGCGCCGCCGTCACTGCCGGCGAACAGACTGTTGACGCGCCCAAGCGCAATACTTCTCATATTACGCTCGACGGTATTGGAATCGACCTCAAGCCTGCCGTCATCCAGGAATAGGGTTAGGCCAGACCAGAGCCCCAGAGTGTACTTGATGGCGGATGCGACCGGGTCTTTGGCGGATATATTCTTGAGCGTATCCATCAGCAACGTTTTGAGATCAGCCATCAGGCCTTTGATTTGCGCCTGACGGACCGACAGGCGATGCTCGGCGCTCGTGCCGCGGATTCTGGCTTCAATCGCATAGATCTCGGCCAGGCGCTCGATCACCGTTTTGGCCAGCTCGGATTTGTACTTCTTGTAGACATCCACAAACTTGCGACGCGCGTGAGCCAGACAATAGGCGAGTTCAATCGTTCCGGCTTTACGACCGGGCCGGGTCAAACTCTTATAAGCTTTATACGCATCGACTTGCAGGAGCCCGTTGTAGCTGGCCAGTTGCGACTGGATTTCCGCCTTGCCTCGACCTTGGGCAAAGACATAGGCAACCGCAGGATACGCGGGACCGTTCCATGGTCGATCGTCTACCGCATGCGCCCAGAATTGACAGACCTTGGCTCGTTTCCGGCCTTTTTTCAGGACAGGCATGCGGGTCTCGTCCACAAACACACGGTTATGGCTGTGAATGTAAGCCAAGAGCTTGTCGTAGAGCGTTTTCAGCCACCAGGCTGACCGTTTCACCCAACCGCAAAGCGTCGATGTGTCCAAACGGACGCCCTGTCCTTTCAGCATCTGGACCTGGCGGTTGAGTGGCAGGTACCAGGCATATCGCCATACGACCACATTGCTGATCATCGCCGTCGTCGCCAAGCCGCCCTCGAACAAACGCGGTTTCGCTTTGGCTTGAACAATGCCGGTTTCACAAGTCCGGCAGGCATACTTCGGTCGTACGGTGCGCAGAACATAAAGCGTGGCCGGCCGTGACGCGAGGGCCTCGCTTTCTTCTTCACCAATGCGATGGAGCCGCCCCTGGCAGCAGGCACATTCCAAGGATGATGGCTCAATCACCTCAACGACGCGTTCAAGATGTTCAGGGAGGGCACCGAGGTTACGGCGAGGTTGAGATTTGGAGCTTGCTTGGCGCGGCGCCTGAGCCGGCTTTGGCTCATCGTTGGCCGCACCCACCGCAACGTCAAGCTCCGCGTCCCCCAGATCGAGACGGATCTGCCCTTCAAGAACCGTAATGGACTTTTCGGACTTCTGCCCAAAAGGCTGCGCGTTGGCCGCCTTCAACATGCCCTTCAGACGCTCGATTTCAGCGTCTCTTTCCAGGACCATGCAGACCAGAATGTCCGGGTCCCGAGGCAAGTGTTGGCCACGGTTGAGCATCACCAAGCACTACCGCACAACAGCTAAAATGTCCATGGATTACAATAAGATCACGCTACTTTTGTAGGGCGCTTCACGGGCTTCTGCTCGACCTTTGTCCAGTCTAGACCATCTAATAAAAGCGCCATCTCGCTTGCGCTGAGATGAACAGCCCCATCACGAACGGCAGGCCAGGTAAAGTGACGATCTTCCAAAACCTTGGTCAACAACACCATGCCACTGCCATCCCAAGCCACCATCTTTAAACGATCGTTGCGCTTGCTGCGGAAGATATACACGTCGCCCGAATAAGGGTTCGCGCCAAGCGCGGTCGACACCAGCGCCGCCAGACCGTTTATGCCTTTCCTAAAATCGACCGGCTTGGAAGCAATCAGGATCCGTAAATCCGATCGAAGCGTGATCAAGCCGAACCCCGTATCGCGCTGAACACCGTCCGTAACGTACGCTCATCAACGCCGCCGTCGATAATGACACAAGCACCGTTCATCTCAACGCGAACGGTCAGCGTCTTCCCGAGAGATGGTTCAGGCTGTTCGTCGCCAACCTTCACGATCGGTACGAAACGCATCTCCTCCGCATCCGATAAGCTCTCGCGGGCGCAGCGCCGCCAGTAGTGCAACAGGCCTTGGCTGACGCCGTATTGACGCGCGACCGCAGAGATATTGGCGCCGGGCACAAAACTCGCCGCAGTGATCCTTGCCTTGTCCTCCGGGCTCCATCGACGGCGCCGATCTCCGCCAATGATAACCTCGACACGACGCGGACCCGATCGAGCCCGCTCCGCAGCGCCTTGCGCATAGTCCTGATGACTGTCATCAGCACTATGCGATACAGCCTTCTCCTCGCCGTCGAATGGCCCCAGATCCATCATTCCCACCTCTCAATCTCGAAGGATGGGATTATGCGCGAACTGAAATTCAATAAAATGTGGGGCGCTCGCAATGCTTACTGTTGACATGTACGAGCTCCCTGTCTTACTAGGCGGTCGACTCATAAACTCTGACACCAAATCCTCGCTGCGACGAATTTGACGGCGGCGAGGTAGTTTTCCGGGCGCTTGTCGTAGCGAGTGGCTATGCCTCGGAAGTGTTTGATCCTGTTGAAGAACCGCTCCACGAGATTTCGTTGCCTGTAGACCCAGCCTGAGAATGAGAAGCTTCCCTTGCGGTTTGCCTTCGGCGGGATATTGGCCCAAGCCCCTCGCTCGGCCGCCTTGGCCCGGATGGCGTTGCTGTCATAGCCCTTGTCAGCAAGTAGGATGTCGCCTTCGCTTAGTTCGTCCGTGAGCGCGTCGGCCTCGGTGCAATCGGCGATCTGGCCACCGGTCAGGCGTAGGTTGACGGGTCGGCCTTCCGCATCGACGAGCGCATGGATTTTGCTCGTGAGCCCGCCGCGGGAACGTCCCATGCCACCATCGTCTCCATCCCCCTTTTTCCCGTGGCCGCGTGCTGGTGAACGCGAACACAGGTGGAGTCGATCATGACGATGTCGCCGTCATAAGCCTCTGAAACCGCTTCAAGAAGTCGATCCCAGACGCCCGCCTTCCGCCATCGGACAAAGCGGTTGTAGCAGGTTGTGGGCGGGCCGTAACGCTCGGGAATTTCCGCCCAGGGAGAGCCGGTCCGGAACCGCCAGAGGATGCCGTTCAGGACCCGTCGATCATCGACACGAGGAACGCCCCGTGGCTTGTTGGGCAACAGCGGCGACAGGATCGACCATTCATGGTCGGTGAGTTCATAGCGGCGGCGCGTCATCAGGGCTCCCTCATTCGGAAGCCTTGAATCACGGCCAGCGTCAGCCGACAATCGAATTTATGGGTTTACCGCCTAATAACAAACTGGACGTACGTACAGTTAGTATATTCTGTCTCTTAGGGTCTTAGCGTTGTTGGGGAGGACATCGCAATGAAATTGATTTCTGATACAGTTGCGCCACGCTGCGAGCGTCGCAACGGGCTGGTCGTCGAATGGGATGTCCCAATTGCCATGCGGGATGGATCTGTACTCTACTGCGACGTATACCGCCCCGAAACGGAGGGCCGTTACCCGGTTTTGATGTCCCATGGTCCCTATGCCAAGGGTCTTTCCTTTGCCGAGGGCTATCCCGCGCAATGGGCCATGTTGACCCGTCATCATCCCGAAATCACGCGCGGAACCACCACCGAATTTGCGAACTGGGAGACGGCGGATCCGGAAAGGTGGGTGCCGTTCGGATATGTCTGCGTGCGGGTGGATTCCCGCGGGTCGGGCATGTCGCCGGGCTATGTCGATCCCTTTTCAGCGCAAGAAACGCAGGACTATTACGATTGCATCGAATGGGCGGCGGAACAGTCATGGAGCACCGGCAAGATCGGCTTGGCGGGGGTCTCCTACTACGCGATGAACCAGTGGCAGGTCGCGGGCCTGAAGCCACCGCATCTGGCTGCGATCTGCCCGTTTGAGGGGGCATCCGACTATTATCGTGATGCGGTGCGCCACGGTGGCATCATGTCCACCTTCTTTGTCCGCTGGTATCCGATGCAGGTCACCAACGCACAGTTCGGGCTGGGTAGCAGGGGCCGGAAGAACCCGGTAACGGGGCGCTCCATCGCGGGCAATGTCGACCTTTCGGATGACGAGCGCGCGTCCAATCGCACTGACATCCGAGCGGACTATCTGGCACATCAATTGATTACCGATCAGTTCTTCCAGGATCGCATCGCCAAGCTGGAGGAGATCGAAGTGCCTGTGCTGTCTTGCGGCAACTGGGGAGGGCAGGGTCTGCACCTGCGCGGCAATGTTGAGGGATTTGTCCGCGCCGGGTCCGATAGGAAATGGCTGGAACTACATGGGCTGGAACACTGGACCGAGTTCTATACCGACTATGGTGTCAGGCTGCAGAAGCAATTTTTCGATCATTTTTTGAAAGGCGCGGACAATGGATGGGATCGCCGTCCGCCGGTACTGCTTCAGGTACGCCACCTCGATAGGTTCGTCGAGCGCGAGGAGCATGAATGGCCGCTGGCCAGGACTGAATGGACGAAGTTCTATCTAAACTCCCGCGACATGTCCCTGTCGACCACCCCCCCGGCCGCGACCCAGGAGGTGCCGTTCCGAGCGAATGACGAGGTTCTGACCTTCCGCAGCGTTCCGTTGGAACGCGAAACCGAAATCACCGGCCCAATGATGGCACATTTGGTGGCTGCTTCAACCACGACCGACGCCGATCTCTTCCTGACACTCCGGGTGTTCGATCCTTCGGGAAAAGAGGTTCTGTTCGTCGGCGCCGTGGACCCGAACGCACCCGTTTCGCTGGGCTGGCTCAGGGCGTCACATCGCAAACTGGATCCTCACCGCTGCGAACCTTACCGGCCGGTACATGCTCATGACGAGCTCCAGCCCCTGGAGCCCGGAGAATTCTATGACCTGGATGTCGAAATCTGGCCCTCTTCCGTCGTGGTGCCCAAGGGCTATGTGATCGCGCTCAGCATCGGCGGGAGAGACTACGATAACGGCCTGCCGGAACCGATGCCCCAGATCTACGGTGTCTCGCAACGCGGCTGTTCGGTCTACCTGCATGATGACGATAGGGACCGGCCGGACGGGACCTTTAACGGAACCACCACGATACGCACGGGGGATGCCTATGTGATGTTGCCGGTGATTCCAGCGAAATAGCCGGAGCCGGCGATGTCGCAACAGGACCAATGGGCCCTCCGGGAAGGTGGTCGCGCAGCCTACTCCTTCTCTCGGCTCGAAGTCCGGCCGCCGACATACAGCCATCTGGGGAGGAACCATGCGACGTATCATCGACCTTTCAATTCCGATCGACGCGACCACGCCGGCTGATCCGCCGTTTCAGGTGCCGGTGATCGACTATGTCGACCATGACCGCGGCGCCCAGATGCTATGCGCCCAGTTCCCCGGTCTGGCGAGGGATCAGTTGCCGGAGGGAAAGGGCTGGGCTGTAGAGACTGTGACGCTCAGCACCCACAACGGTACGCATCTGGACGCACCTTGGCACTACCATCCGACGATGAACCATGGCGACCGGGCGTGGACCATCGATGAAGTGCCGCTGGACTGGTGCTACCAGCCGGGCGTGAAACTGGACTTCCGGCATTTCCCGGATGGCTATATCGTGACCCCCAAGGACATCGATACCGAGCTAGCGCGGATCGGCTGCACATTGGCGCCTTGCAGATCGTTCTGGTGAACACCGCCGCCGGGGCAGCCTTCGGCAGGCCAGACTATATCGACCGGGGCTGCGGCATCGGGCGCGATGCGACCCTGTATCTGTTGAAAATGGGGGTCTGCCTGACCGGGACCGATGGGTGGAGCTGGGATGCCCCGTTTTCCGCGACGGCGAAGCGATACGCCGATATCGGCGATGCCTCGATCATCTGGGAAGGCCACAAGGCTGGCCGCGAACGGGCCTACTGCCATCTCGAAAAACTCACCAATCTCGATGCGCTCCCCGCCATCGGATTTGACGTCATCTGCTTTCCGGTCAAGGTCGCACGCGGCTCTGCCGGCTGGACCCGGGCGGTAGCGATCCTTCCTTGACCCTTGCAAATTCAGGAGACCGTCATGGCCCGATCCAAGACCATCATCACCTGCGCCATCACAGGGGCGATTCACACGCCGACCATGTCGGACGCCTTGCCCTATACGCCTGATGACATTGCGACACAGGCCATTGAAGCCGCCGAGGCCGGCGCCGCGATCCTGCATCTTCACGCGCGTAGGCGCGAGGATGGCGGTGTGACCATCGACCCCGCACGGTTCCGCGCCTTTCTGCCACAGATCCGGCAGTCGACCCAAGCGGTCGTCAACATTTCCACCGGTGGCAGCCTTCAGCATACGATTGAGGAACGGATTCTACCCGCGCTGACCTTCTCACCCGAGATGTGTTCGATGAACATGGGTTCTATGAATTTCTCCTTCCATCCGCTGGCGAAACGGTACCAGAGTTGGAAATTCGGATGGGAGAAGGACTATGTTACCGGCTCCGACGGTTTCATCTTTCGCAATACCTTCGCGGATATCGGCAGTGCCGCGCGCCCGCTGGCACCGCATGATGTTCGTTTCGAACACGAGTGCTACGATGTCGGCCATCTCTACAATCTGAAGTTCTGCATAGAGCAGGGCCTGTTCAAGGCGCCGGTCTTCATCCAGTTCGTTCTTGGAATCCTCGGCGGGATCGGTGCCGATCTCGAGAATCTGCTCTTCATGAAGAAGACAGCGGACAAGCTTTTCGGCGATAGCTATCGGTGGTCGGTGCTCGCCGCCGGCGCGGCACAGATACCTCTTGCCACAGCGGCGGCGCAATTGGGAGGCCATGTTCGTGTGGGCCTTGAGGACTCCCTCTTCATCAGTCGAGGTAAACTCGCCGAAAGTAATGCGCAGCAGGTGCGCAAGGTGCGTCAATGTCTTGAAGATCTGGATTATGAAATCGCAACGCCTCAGGAAGCGCGCGAAATCCTAGGACTGAAAGGCGCAGAACATACCAGATTAGCATGATGCCAATTACCTGGGCATCAAAGGTAGATGATCCCAAAAAAAGTCCATTGGCAATGCAGTTCAAGTCGTCTGGAGCGGAGGAGGCAAAAGCGCATCGTTTATGGAATCGCGGATTGTTGAGGGCTTTGTCCACCGAGCGTGGAAGGGAGCCGCGGCCTCCGCCCGACAATCGGCGGTATTGGAATGGCATACTGCATATTCTTCGCGTCAACTGACCGGTAACTAGGGTGGCGACGCCCTCAGAGACAGAGAACGCTTAACCGTGAGCGACTAGTAGCTGGGACGGCTAAAGATGTCAGTGGCGGCGCGCGGGTCACAATGAATCAAGCAATCCCATATCCAGCGAGTTCCATAAGATAGATTATGCAACTTTAGATTGCCGTTTAGATTCATCTACTCGTAATGGGATCGTATGATCTGTTCCACCTGACGATCTACAAGGAATTTCGAATGCGACACTGGCTGGACAAGCTGACCGACCTCGCCGCCATTCCTGGCGACGAAAGCGTTTTGAAGGACGCGCTGGCAACCTTTACCGAACACATCGGTTTTGCAGGCTATGCCTATCTGAACATCCAGCCAGGGCGTTCGCTCGCAATCTCGAACTATCGTCGTGAGTTTCAGTCCGACTATTTCGCGCGAGGCTACCTTGCGATCGACCCCGTCATTCGACGTGCCAAGTCCCTGAAACAAGCTTTCACCTGGAGCGCTAAGCAGGACACCCCGCGGCTAACGAAAGCGGAACGCTCGTTTTTTGCGCATGCAGCCGATTTCGGGATTCGCTCCGGCATCACGGTGCCCATCAAGGCCGCACACGGTTCCATGGCGATGTTCACGCTTGCCTCGGAAAAGCCGGCAGTCGACCTGGACCGCGAGATCGACCCAGTCGAGGCTGCATCCGCGGTCGCGCAGCTTCATGCCCGAATCAATCTCGCTGATCCGACCCCGAGCGTCGAAGAGCCGATTGGTCTCGATCCCAAAGGCGCCGCCTATCTGAGCTGGATCGCTGTCGGCAAAACGATGGAGGAAGCGGCGGACCTCGAGGGCGTCAAGTACAATAGCGTGCGCGTCAAGATCGCCGAAACAAAGAAACGTTTCGACGTGCACACGCTGACCCACCTGACCGCCGTCGCCATTCGCCGAAAGCTGATCTGAGCCTCAGTTCACCGACACTTTTGGGATATAGCCGAGGATGGTGACCAGCGTGTTCACCACATACATCTGCGCGTGCATCTCCGTGCAGGCCTGGATGTAAGTGAGGTGCTGCGCGCCGCCCGCCTCCTTACCGGATTTGTAGGTGTCGGGCAGAGCCTGGAACAGCCGATCTGCATTGCCGACCAGACGCCGATGGGTCCGGATAGCATCCACCGTCAAACTCTCCAGGTCAGCCTTGGGCAGACCTTGCGTCAGCCCGTACACGGGACGCATTTCGAGTTTATCTTCCGATGTCGGCGCGTCCGATGTCATTCGATCCGGTCTCCGGCTTGTCCGCGGTGCGCCCCCGCAAACGTTAATCCCTGATCCCAAGCCGGGGGTTGGAAACTGTACCTGGACAGTCCTGCGACCTTTAGTACCGGAGCACCTGGACATACGTCACAGGCCCCCGGCCAATCGGTCAGAGGATTCTGGTGCTGCAACGGCCAGCACCAACCGCCAGATAGAGGTTTCCACACCTCGGGGCAGCGCGTACTGCCCTATCCGCCCTTATAGAGGGCGGACGCTGAATTCGCCAGTGCAAACATGCACATGATCAAGTAGGTCGTTCGAGGAATGTCGCGAGCGTCAGGGTCTGTCCGCACCAATTCCAGAAAGATCAACACGGATACCGGCCTTGTTCGGATCGTCGCTCCGGACTCCGTCCGTGACAGGATCGCTCACGTCCACCGCAGCAGGATCTGCTGACTGCTCGATAGCGTCGCTTGCAGGCTCCTCCTGACCAGGTTGAGGTATCTCCAACGCACCAGGATCCGGTGCCCGAAACACCGCCGTTCCCTCGAAATACCCCGTCTGCCAGGCGATGATCGCATCGTCGAGAACCACGGGAAGAGCCTCACTCCCGGTGGGATTGCCGTACCATTTGGTAACGATACGATAGACCTTGACGAAGAGCGCTGTGCCCATGCGGATATTTTCGCAAGGATCGATCAGATCGGCCCTCAGTTCACCGGCCTCCATGATGCCGAGACCGGCCGGGTACTGCGTGATGCCGACTCGAACGACATTGCGGCCGAGATTCTGACGGATCAGCTCCATTGCCTCGTCCGGCGTTCCCGGCTTCGGCACCAGAACAACGCGGTTTCCGGACCTTACTGTAACGGCGAGCGGATCCTGCGACCCCGCCCGCTCAATGAACTGTTCGACAATCGCGGGCTTTAAGCCCGGATCGGCGCATTGTTTGATGAGGGCGGCATCGACCATCTGATTGTCTCCGTTATGTGTTGAAGGCCATGACGACGGGCAGGTCGAAGAGCTTCGCCCAGGCGGCAACGCTCGCCTTCTGAATAGCAACGATCGACGTGCCTTCGGTCCACCAGCCGTTACCCGTGGCGACGATGACGTCAGGGGAATGCAACATCGACTGCAGCACCGGCCAGAGGATGAGTTGTTCGTAGCAGATGAGCGGCGCGATCCTCGTTGTCCCAACCACCACAACCGGGTTCGCGAACAGGTGCGCTCTTGCGCCGCCGCCCTGCCCTGTCCAATGCAACCATGGCTGCCACATGGAAACCGGAACCGGCATGCGCTCCTTGTAGAGGATGCCAGCGGCGCCGGAACCAACCGCCACCATGACGTTATCGTAGCCATGCGCATCGATGACGGCAGCGCCGGCGACGACCGTGACGTCGAGCCCGTTCAGTCCCTCCCGCCAAAGGCGAGCGACCGTCGGCGTCCAGAAACCGAGCGCGCTTTCGGGAAGGACGACGACGCGGCTTCCCTCACCTGCCGCCTTGCGCACCGTGGCGATGAGGTCACGGTGATGCTCGAGCGACCCATCGCGACCGAGCATGTGACCGTACTCAAGATCGACGCCCCTCCATCCTTCCGGGGGCGTCGGCCCTGTCCAAGTGGCAGTGGACCAAAGCCATAAGCCAGCGAGGCCAAGGACAGCTGCCGGCCGATATCTCATCACCATGACGAGCAGGCCGGCTGCAGTTGCGAGCAATCCCCACCATCCCCATCCGGGAAACAACACGCCGGCTGCGGTCAGCGGATTCGCCCATCCGGTATGCCGAAGGGCGGCAGCCCCGTCAGCACCGCCGCCGCCAGATAACGCACTGCCCTCGCCCTTCCCGGATGCCTTGTCCAGAGCGCCGCATGCACGGCGACGAAGGAGAGTGAGGCCGCTAGCCAAAGCAGAAGGCCGGGCCAGAGATCGGCGGCATAGAAGTTGGCGACGCCCAGCGGCAAACCACGCGAAGCGACCAGAAAATAGCCGGCCGACACGAGGGCCGCGACCACGCGCGACCGCGACATCGCCCAGAGCGCCGGGAAGAACATCGCGGTCGGAAGAGCGAGCACATTGCCGCTCCAGCCGAGTGAGCCGCAGACGACGGAGGCGACGATGAGCAACGCAGATCGCCAAAGGCCAGAAATGTGATCACGGATCGAAGGTGAGGATCGGCCGGGCGACGCCGAGGAGGCCGCGGTCCGGAACCGGCCCAAAATATCGGGAATCATAGGAGCTCGCAAAAGAGGAATGGAGATAGAGATGTCCTGATGGCACGATGCCACCTGGATATGGCGTGATCGTCCTGCCCTCTCCGTCCGTCTTCCGGACGGCGGATGCGGCAAGGGAACCGCCGTCGATCGCGACGTGATCCGTAATTTCGACATGCTGTCCGGGAAGCGCGGCGACCGTCTTGATCAGCGGCGCAAACCCACCGGCGCACAAGCCCCGCCGGAGATATCCTCGCAGTCGCGCTTCCTCGAACGGCGCAGTCGGGGGCGAGCAGATGAAGACGAGATCTCCTGCCTCGACCGGACGATTGAGTTTCTCGATGCGCCAGAGCCCGAGCGGCTCGCTCGGCGTCAGGTTCAGCCGATAGCCACCGACGACCGCAGCCGTGATGAGGCCCGCGATAGCAACCATTGACGTGCTCAACAGCATGATCGCACGGCGCCGCTTCATTGCTTCACAACCGGAGTCCGGCGTTGCGCGAGACGCAATTCCTCGACCTGCCGCAGGGTCTCGGTCGTACGCTCATGGGCGGCGAGCTGCTGGGCCGTGCGCATGACCGGCCAGGCTTCCTTGAGACGTTCCTTCTCTTGGTGGGAGAGGCCTTCGGAGAGTTTGTCGAAGAGTTTGCCCGATGGCTCACGCGCAGCGTTGGTGAGCAAGGTGCGCTCGCCGAAGCGTTCGGTGACGGCCTTGTTGAACCCGTCGATCTCCAGCTTCGTCTCGCGGTTGCTCAGCGCATATGCAAGGGCGGCGGGAAGATCGTTGCGGTCGATCGCATCGCGCACGCGCTCGAGCACCGCGCGTGCATCAGGCGACAGGGCCGGGATGTCGATCGAGACGCGCTGGCGCAGCGCCTGTTCGTCAGCCGCCATGCGCTGTGTGGCGCTTTCGCGCATGTGGAGATAGCGTTCGAGGTCGCGCTTCAGGGCGGGCACATTGACCTCGGCGACGCGTCGCGCCTCGCGCTCCGTCTTGCTGGCAAGAATGTCGGTCTTGCCCCTGAGCGGACCGATCGACGCCGGCTCGGCCTCAAGCTTCTGAAGCACCTGTCGCGCCGCGTCTCTATCCGCCAGCACGGCGTCGAAATTCATTGCCCGGAAGGCGGTTTCGGGATCGGCGAAGACGTAAGCGAACCGGATCGAAACCTCCTCCCATTGCTTCTTCAAGGCCGGATCAGCGTCGAGCCTCTCGCTGACCGTTTCTGCGACGGGATTCTCGAACCGGGTGATGCCGGCGACCATGGGTTTCAACTCCTTGACTGATTGGGTTGCCGGCGATTGCCGCAAGCCAAGCCGTTCGCCGAGAGCGCGAAGGCGGTTGGTGAGATCGGCCAGCTTGCTTTTCTGCCGCAGTGTCCAGTCGAGCCGGTCGCGCAGCAATGTTCGCGCCACGTGAACGATGTGCAGGCCTCGGTTTTCGGCAAAGCGAAGCGCCTCGCGGTAAAGCGTGCCGCGCTCGTAATCGAGGGTTGCTTCCTTGGCATTCTTCCGGGAGAGAACCTTGCTCAGCCCGCCGTTCATCTCGAACGAGCGGCGCCCGAAATAGACCTGCAGATCCTCCCGATGGCGCGTCATCGCGACATAGGTAAGGTGGCGATCCAGAGAGAGTGAAGCCAGCACCTTCACCCTGTCGACGGTCGCGCCTTGGGCTTTGTGGATCGTGGTGGCGTAGCCGTGATCGAGGTTGCTGTAGATGTGGCTCTCGACCATCACTTGCCGACGCTGATCGCCCTCACCCACGGCGACGGTGATGCGGTTCGCCGCCGCCTCTACCACATGACCGATCATGCCATTCTTGACTGCGAGCGAGCCGTCGTTCTTCAGGAAGACGATCTGGTCGCCGGCGTCGAAACGGCGGGTGCCGTCGGCGGTTTTGAAGGTGTGGCCCTCTCCGACGATCCCGCGTTCGACCAACTTTTCGCGTGCCATGACATTGAGCATGCGCACATCGCGTCGAAGATGGGCGACGATCAGCGTCGTCTTCGTCTGATCATAGTCGTGGTTCCAGTCGGCGATCAGCCTCTCGACGGCTTCAGACTTCAGGCGCGCGCCGAGCACCCTGCCTGCACCCTGGTATGCCACAATCGCCCGTTCGACATTGCCGCGTGCAAGATCGAGTTACACATTCGGAACCACCCTAATGTTACAGAATTGCCATCGCCCGCATCGGATACGCTCGCGTCAGCACCTCAGATCAGGATCTCGGTATTCAGAACGAGCGTCTGAAGGTCGCAGGTTGCGAAATCATCCGATCAGAAACCGGATCGGGAGCGTCCCGGAAGGGGCGATCCGAGCTGGAAACCATTATGCAGTTTCTGCATGCGGGCGACGAGCTGGTGGTTCTGCGACTTGATCGGCTCGGCCGTTCCACACGCGACGTTCTCAATCTCGTTCATGAGCTTGATGAAAAGGGCGCGTCGCTCCGCATTCTTGAGCCCGAAGTTACGACAGCCGGAAGCATGGGTCGAATGGTCATCACCACACTCGGCATGGTCGCCGACTTGGAACTCAAGTTCATCAAAGACAGGCAACGGGCGGGCATCGACGCGGCAAAAGCTGACGGCAGCTATAAGGGCAGGAAGAAGAATGTCGATGACGCGGAAATCCGCAGGCGGATCGCTGCTGGCGCAACGAAAGCCGCCGTTGCTCGTGACCTGAACATTTCCAGGATGACTGTCTACCGCGCCTTGGAAGGTCAAGGTTCGCAGCCCACTTCAGCGTGATTGCACGTTCGCCATCTGTTCTTTGAGTTGGCCAAAATCGCAGCTTCGGGCCGACTGGGCCAATCCGCATATGCGGCGGCTACTCGGGGCTTGATGGGTGGAATCGTCGATTCAATAAGTGGATTCAGGCCGATGACTGAAGAGGACTTTTTTGGATGCCGAGACGGCAGGTGATAGTCGATGGTCTCCCGACCCTCCGCCAGGTGCGGGATCCGATTATCGAACTCGATTGCCGGCTGTGCCGGCGTCGCGGCAACCATGAGCGGAAACGGCTGGTAAAGGTCTTTGGCGCCGGCGTCACCTTCGCGGAACTCCGCCGACGGATGACGGTGGGCTGCGAGAGAATGCATACGGCTGAAGGCGACCGATGCGGCGCCTATTTCCCGTGTCTGGTGGAGACGGTATCCTTGCCGGACGAAGGCTGAGCCATGGACCAGAACGAACGCACATCGGCCGCGCAAGGTCATCCATGTGGACATGGATGCTTTCTACGCGTCGGTCGAGCAGCGCGACAATCCGGAACTCCGGGGAAAGCCGGCCGCCGTCGGCGGCTCGGTCGCTCGCGGCGTCGTGGCTGCGGCCAGTTACGAGGCACGCAAGTTCGGCGTCCACTCGGCCATGCCGTCGGTCACCGCCAAGCGCAAATGCCCCGACCTGATCTTCGTCCGGCCGCGTTTCGACGTCTACCGTGCCGTCTCCATGCAGATCCGCGAGATCTTCGCGGAATACACGCCGATGATCGAACCGCTGTCGCTCGACGAAGCCTATCTCGACGTAACGGAAAATCTCAAGGGCATGGAGATCGCGACCGAGATCGCCACGGAAATCCGGGCGAAGATCAAGGCCGCCACCGGTCTGAATGCCTCGGCGGGCATCAGCTACAATAAATTCCTGGCCAAGATGGCGAGCGACCTCAACAAGCCGAACGGCCAGGCGGTGATCACGCCGAAGAATGGTCCCGCCTTTGTGCAGGGTCTGCCGGTGAAGAAGTTTCATGGGGTGGGTCCGGCCACGGCAATGCACCGTCTCGGAATCGAAACCGGCGCCGATCTATTCGGCAAGGACCTCGATTTCCTGATCGAGCACTTCGGCAAGTCTGGACCTTATTTCTATGGCATTGCCAGGGGCATCGACAATCGCGAGGTCAAGCCGGATCGGATCCGCAAATCCGTCGGTGCCGAGGACACCTTTGCCGAAGATGTTCATGCCTACGATCCGGCACGCGAGGGTATCCAGCCATTGATCGAGAAGGTCTGGGGTTATTGCGAGACGAATGGTATCAGCGCCAAGACGGTCACCTTGAAGGTCAAGTATTCGGATTTCCAGCAGATCACCCGCAGCAAGACGGTGCCGGCACCGCTGTCTTCGATCTCGGACCTGGAGGAGATTGTCCGTTTCGTTCTTCAGCCGATCTTTCCGGCGAGAAGAGGCATCCGGCTGCTCGGGGTCACCCTGTCTTCGCTGGAGCAGATAACTGACACGGTCGCCTCTCAGCTGGCCTTGCCACTCGCGTAGTCATCGATTTAGTCATCGCAACCACATGTACTCGTTTGATGCCCAAATCGGTTTCAGGCTTTTGCTTTTCGTCTCGTCTATGTGCTCCACGTTGCGACTCTGCTAAATCGAAGCGATGAGCTACTCTGATTTTATCATCTACGTCGATGAGAGCGGCGACCACAGCCTGACCTCCATCGACGTCAACTATCCTATTTTTGTCCTGTCATTCTGCATCTTCGAGAAATCTCGGTATTCCGCTCTTGCCAGTCGGGATCTTCATGATTTCAAGTTCAGATGGTTCGGCCACGACAGCTACGTACTGCATGAAAGCGACATCGTGAAACGGCGATTTCCGTTCAGCTTCTTGCAATATGACGATATTCGAAATGCTTTTATGGAAGATCTTTCGAGCGTCCTCGAGGCGGCTCCAATGACGGTGATTTCCGCTGTTATTAGGAAGGATGCGTTGAGGCGGCGATACGCGAATCCCGAGAACCCATACCAGCTTGCGCTCCTCTTCTGCCTAGAGAAGGCGAACGAGTTTCTACGCTCACGAAACGATGAAGGCGAGTGCCACATTGTCTGCGAGTCTCGCAGTCCGCGCGAGAAACCCGGACGCGGAAAGGAAGATTTGGAACTTGAACTTGAGTTTCGGAGGATTACCACCGGTCAGCACTATTTACAGGCGGCCGGAGCATCCATGCCTGATTTCGAGATCAACTTCGTCTCTAAACAAGCGAACAGCGCTGGCCTTCAATTGGCAGATTTGATCGCACGCCCAATAGGCCTGCGAATTTTGCGCCCGCAACAGCCGAACCGGGCATTCGACATCATCCAGCCGAAGATCTGGAGAGGCCCTCAGGATCAAAGCTCGTGGTATGGCCTGAAAGTCTTTCCTTGAAAGCGAAAGGCCCCGGTAAACCGAGGCCACGACGCCGACCGGGAACGAACCCCAATCCATTTGATCTCTATATATAGGGTTCCTAACCGCACCGCAAGGGATCAAGCTTGGTCACCTTGAAAGGGATGCGAGCCGCCAGCTCCGCCACTACATGATCTTGCAGTTCAGCGGATACGAACCGACGACCCAGTTATTTACTTCGTCACGGAAATCGATTTGTCATCGCTGCACAGTTTGATGGTTGTGATGATGGTTGTGAGGAAACCAGGTTTTCAGATCAGCTTATTCGATTAGATACTTTTGCTCCATCCACTGCGCAACCGATTGCTATCTCACCGCGCAGCTCGACCGATCAGAGGTGGCTCGGTTTGTCTGAACAGCTTCGGGCGTTTCGCTAAGTGGATTTCCGCCTCGAGTATGCCGCCACCATCATTGGTGTCAGCGCGTTGAAGTAGGCCTGATCCGGCGTCCGCCGGTCAAGGGATGAATGTGGGCGTCTGGTGTTGTAGAAGTTCAGATATCGGCCGATGCCAGCGCGTGCCTCGGACACAGTCTTGTAGGCATGGAGGTAGACTTCCTCGTATTTGATCGAACGCCAGAGCCGTTCGACGAACACGTTGTCCCGCCACGCACCCTTGCCGTCCATTGAGACGGCGACCTCAGCCTTCTTCAGCACGGCGGTGAAGTCGATGGAGGTGAACTGCGATCCCTGGTCGGTATTGAAGATTTCCGGCCTGCCATGACGGGCAAGTGCCTCCTCCACCGCCTCGATGCAGAAGGCTGCTTCCATCGTGATCGACAACCGCCATGACAAGACCTTCCGGCTGAACCAGTCCACGACGGCGCACAGATAGACAAATCCCCGCGCCATGGGGATGTAGGTCAGGTCCATTGCCCAGACCTGATTGGGCCGGGTGACTGCCAGCTTTCGTAGGAGGTAGGGATAAATTTTGTGCCCTGGCGCTGGTTTCGAGGTGTTCGGGCGGCGGTAGATCGCCTCGATGCCCATCTTCTTCATCAGCGTGGCGACGTGTCGCCGCCCGGTCTCCAGACCTTCTCCTCTCAAAATCCCTTGCAACATCCGACTTCCGGCAAACGGGTAATCGAGATGCAGCTCGTCGATCCGCCGCATCAAGGCCAGATCGCCGTCGGACACTGGACGAGGCAGATAATAGACGCTTCCACGGCTGAAGCCGAGAAGCTTCGCCTGACGCACCACGGATAGCTTGTGCTCGCGGTCGATCATTTCTTTCCGCCCAGCAATCCCGCCTTGCCGAGCGCACCGGATAAAAAATCATTCTCCAGTGTCAGTTCGCCAATTTTGGCGTGCAGCGTTTTGACATCGACGGTCGGACCCGTTGGCTCCGCCTTCGTTTCATCGCCGAACACACCCGTCGCCCCCTCAAGGAGCTGGTCTTTCCACTGTTTGATCTGATTGGCATGCACATCGAACTGCTGGGACAATTCCATCAGCGTCTGCTCACCCCGGATGGCGGCGAGCGCCACCTTTGCCTTGAAAGCCGGGCTGTGGTTCCGGCGCGGTCGTCTCGTCATGGTATCTCCTGTTCCCGGCATCTAAGCCGAAATCAGGCAGAAATTCCACTTATCCCCCCTGTGCAGATTTCCCGAGCCAGCTCTATCACCTCGTATCGTGCAATACGATGGACTTGCCTGAACCGTAGAATTCCCGAGGTCCCATGTCCGAACTCGATTGGCTGAGCCAGCTGCTGCAAATCATCACGGTTACCGGCCAGCTCGAGGTACGCTGCGCCTACGGCGCTCCGTGGCGTATTACCTGGAACCGGGCTGCGGCGAACGAAATCCCCTACCACGTCGTTGTCAGGGGCCGGGCGATCTTTGAGGATCCGGAAGCAAGAACGCGGCGGGAATTAACGAGCGGCGATATCGTGCTGCTGCCACACGGTGCGGCGCATGTGCTGCACGACGGCAGCGGGCAGACACCCGTTCCCACACAGCAGCGGCGGGGTGCTGCCGGGTGGATGCTCAGCGAGAACGACAGCGACGGCGAACAACTCGACCTGTTGTGTGGGCGATTTTTCATTTCGCCTCCTCACGATCGATTGGTCCTCAACTACCTGCCCCTGGATCTGGTAGCGCGGGCCATGGATGCACCCGGAGAAGACGGTGTCGCGTCCGCAACTGGTCAACTCTCCAGTCTAGTTGGGTTGATGCGCATGGAAGCAGCCGGCGATCGGCCGGGAGGACGCGCCGTTCTCAACGCACTGTCTTCGGCTCTTTTTACGCTGGTGTTGCGCGCAGCAAGCGAGTCGGAAACCGCTCCTGAGGGTTTGCTGGCGTTGGCCGGTCACCCGCGTTTGGCGCCGGCAATCAGCGCTATGCTCGCTGATCCGGCCAGGCCTTGGAAACTGCCTGATCTGGCGGACCGGTGTGGCATGTCCCGCGCAACGTTCAACCGCCAGCCTTGGTCCTGGCGAGCCGAGCTTTCTTGAGCGAGCCTTCAGCCTGTTCGGCGACAACATCTGTGACAGCGACGACAA
Organism: Shinella sp. WSD5-1; assembly: GCF_963942435.1. Classification (GTDB taxonomy): domain Bacteria; phylum Pseudomonadota; class Alphaproteobacteria; order Rhizobiales; family Rhizobiaceae; genus Shinella; species Shinella yambaruensis. The sequence goes on along the minus strand of NZ_OZ012602.1, from coordinate 87,236 downwards.
GATCGGCTTGAGCTGGAATGCTCCTGTCCATCGAGGCCGCCTGACTCAGAGCTCGCTCCTCGGGGGGCGCATCAACGTCGATCTCGCCGAACGCCTCAGGCAGATGTTTGACCGCGATATACAGGTGGAAAGCGAGTTCACGCGATGGTCCTAGGCGGTAAACCCATAAATTCGATTGTCGGCTGACGCTGGCCGTGATTCAAGGCTTCCGAATGAGGGAGCCCTGATGACGCGCCGCCGCTATGAACTCACCGACCATGAATGGTCGATCCTGTCGCCGCTGTTGCCCAACAAGCCACGGGGCGTTCCTCGTGTCGATGATCGACGGGTCCTGAACGGCATCCTCTGGCGGTTCCGGACCGGCTCTCCCTGGGCGGAAATTCCCGAGCGTTACGGCCCGCCCACAACCTGCTACAACCGCTTTGTCCGATGGCGGAAGGCGGGCGTCTGGGATCGACTTCTTGAAGCGGTTTCAGAGGCTTATGACGGCGACATCGTCATGATCGACTCCACCTGTGTTCGCGTTCACCAGCACGCGGCCACGGGAAAAAGGGGGATGGAGACGATGGTGGCATGGGACGTTCCCGCGGCGGGCTCACGAGCAAAATCCATGCGCTCGTCGATGCGGAAGGCCGACCCGTCAACCTACGCCTGACCGGTGGCCAGATCGCCGATTGCACCGAGGCCGACGCGCTCACGGACGAACTAAGCGAAGGCGACATCCTACTTGCTGACAAGGGCTATGACAGCAACGCCATCCGGGCCAAGGCGGCCGAGCGAGGGGCTTGGGCCAATATCCCGCCGAAGGCAAACCGCAAGGGAAGCTTCTCATTCTCAGGCTGGGTCTACAGGCAACGAAATCTCGTGGAGCGGTTCTTCAACAGGATCAAACACTTCCGAGGCATAGCCACTCGCTACGACAAGCGCCCGGAAAACTACCTCGCCGCCGTCAAATTCGTCGCAGCGAGGATTTGGTGTCAGAGTTTATGAGTCGACCGCCTAGGCCGATCCTTCGCCCTCAGCCGGCCTACGGCTTTACCAACCGTCAGCTGATTTCGGTGCGGGAGGCCAGAGGACCTTGAAATCGCCCTTGCCAGAAGGCCAGGCGAGACCGAAGCCGTTCTCCAGCGCCAAGGCGCTGTCGTCGGCTTTGGTCACTTCAGTTTCCACCACGATCAGTTGCTTCCCTTCCCACCGTTGTTGTTGACGATAGTCGAGTAGCTGTCCCATCGCTGTGCGGATAGCAAACCGAACAGTTGATGTCTCGGTAGGCTTGACCTCGACCATCACGTCCAGGCTCTTCCCATCTGTAAATCGCATGTCGTCGCAAAAGGTAGGAAGAAATTGAACACCAGGGATTGTCCATTGCAGATAGTCTTTAAGTAGCCTTTCGAGTTTGTTGTGCCGGGGGCTGATCTGCACCTCATGACGTTTCACATACCTGGTGTAACCGTCAGCCGCTGCTTGACCCGCCCGATGCTTCACCCTACTGCGCGCGGGTGGCCGATCAAAAGCGGGCAATTCCCCCCCAAGGATCGCGCGGATATTTTCTACAAAGCTCCTTGCCGCCGGGTCAGACGTGTCATCCGCATACCACCAGCTCGCTTGCCCGCTCCAGCCTTTCCCACGTTCAAGGTAAAGGCCTTCATCACGCTTTTTCACGGGAATGAGATGCGCGCCCTCGGCCCGCGCTCGTACCCGGAAGCTCAGGACTTCATCATCCTCATGCTGGCCGGAAGGGTATACGCCATCAAACCTCTGGCGTTTACGATAGACTCGCGCATTCTTGTACCATCCGATTACGCAGCGCGGATCCCTTCCATCGACAGGGGCAGTCCAGACGACATCGACACCATCGATGAACTCGGCTGGGGGCGACGCCCCCAATCTCTCGATTTTTACATCGCGATCGACGTCGTTCTTGATTGTTTCGAAGTGGCCGTAGACATAGCCATCGTCGGCTTCAACGAAGTTTAATTCCTCCCCGGCTCTTCCCTCGGAGACTACGTAGCCACCCCCACCTTTCGGAGGGTCCTTGGCATCGCGGCCTGCATAATTCTTCATCCAGGCGATATTGCAAAATAGGAGCGGCATGAGTTCTTCCGGGTCCGAGAACCTGTTGTGTCAATTCATCTCTTCATCTGCGCTAGTACGTTGCAGACCGTGTCTGCGGTTCGCCGTGGCCGGCTCCATGGAACAGGAGCTCGCCGGATCCTCGAAAGCACACAGAAGGCGACGACGGACAGACAATCCTTCTCCGAGGAGCCGATCCCGGACTTCTTAGTTGGGGCAAGCGACGACTTCAAGCATAAGTGGCCGGGCAAATTCCACCCCTAGTCCCGAGTGATGTAAAGCAGCGTCTGCTTGTCCTTAGCGACTTCAGTATGAGGGGCAGCATACGAGCGAGCATCGATCACCGAAATTCCTCGGCGAAAAGGCCTTCTGCCTCTGGCTCGCGTTCGACCAAGGCAGGCTCTGCTTGCGCCGGCGGTTTAAACATTATCGTCGAATAGAGGTTTAGATCCTCGTCGCGACCCAAGACCGCGAATCCGTCTGGAAAGATTGCTCCTCCGGATCGCTTTGCTGCCTCGACGAGATCCGTTGGAAACTCTGGAAGTTCTGCCATGAGGTCGATCCCGACTTGGCTCGACTCGATGAAGGCAAAGATTCGCTGAGCAATTTCCAGATCCAGCGCCATGCCATTCACGAGCCTCACCGGTCCTGATCTGAAGATCAAGTGCTCTTTGGCGGTGATGACCAGCGGCTCCCACTCTGCGTCTTCTCCAACAATCCAGGTTCGGCCGAGCCATTCAACCGTGGTAAAGTTCTGCTCCGAAGGTTTCCAAGTACGATCGCGGGCAGCCTCCCCGACCTCGGGCCCGAAGAGAAGAGTCAGCACACCGCAATAGCTGCCAAACAGCACGTCTCCTGGATCAGAGCGTTCGGAGGGGCGGTCGTCCTTGTCCCCGGGGGGTAGTCCATCATGTGCCGTGTGGTCGATGAATATCTCCGCTTTCTTTACAGATTTCATCCAGCTGCCGACCGCATAGCCATGCGACGCTACCCAGGAACCGATTTTGCGACCCAGATAAGGCTCGACCTGCTCCTTGTAGCCTTCCCTGACAGTCTTCGTGAAAGCTGCCCTGGACGCTCCCTTGGTCGCTTTCGACTCCGCAAGGGCGACAAACATATCCCCCGAACGGCTGAAGACGTAATCCGGAGAACGAGTGGTCGGACGTTTGCCGTGGACTTCATGGTTTTCGAAATGATCCACCCAGCGGTATCCATCCCGGACCATCTGGAGGTAGGCAATGCCGTCGCCGACCAGGCCGGTCATCGTCTTTCCGACGTAGTCCTTGAGGGTCCGGGCAGTATCTAGCAACGCAAAGCGCTCATTCTTGTCATCAACGTGCCGGGCGATAAGGTGTCGGCACATCTGGACCTGAGCCTTCGCGGCGCGCTGGTCCATCTTCGCCCTGCTGGAGCATTGCGCCATCGCCCCGTACAGCTCGGCGGGTGTGAACAGCATTTCGATATTCTCCGGCGCTCGACCGGTGATCAAGCGGTTCCTCCTGGGCACATGACCGTTGATCTGCTCGACGCCGATCTGTTTTTCCTTTGCTTTCCACATAGGCTGGCGACCCCTCAGAACTGGCGTTCAGCGCCAGTAACTCCCTGTATCAGAAAAGAAAATCACGAAAAAAAACGGCTGACAAGCGACCTATTGAAGGCTCGGGAGCGGATTTCGCCGCTTGTCGGCCCGCTGCGTCGCTCCATCGTCACGCAGTTCTTCGGTCTCTTTGGTCAGTTGCCTTCATCAGAGCCATCAACATAGGCCCAAGGGAAAACTCGCCGCGCTCAGAGCGCCTGGTAAGATCCCGCAGATAGCCGCCTGCCGACGTTATGAAATTTGACCGCTCGAGAATACATGCCATCGCCACCGCAGCATTCTCCGGTCCCATGGCGTTACACGCCTCCTCGTAGGCAGAGGGGCTGACGCCGAGCATTGAGCGCACAACGATGGCCGCCTTCATGAGTTCGCGCCAGTGCTCGATGCGCCCGCCGGGCCCATAATCAGTTATCTGGGGGCAGGCCCTGTAGCCGCAAAGTTGGAATGTCCTGTTTCTGCAAAGTTGGAATGTCACACTCCCCGGGTCTGAATGATGCCTGGGAGATTGCAGATGGGATTGATAGCGATGAGCGAGCGCGATCTGCGGCGGATCGAGGTGTTATCGAAGGTCGCCGGCGGACGGATGACGACGGTGTCAGCGGCGCATGTGCTTGACCTGAGCGAGCGCCAGGTGCGCCGGCTTCTGGAGCGGATACGGACTGGCGGCGCGGCGTCGATCCGGCACAAGGCGATCGGCCGGCCATCGAACAACCGGATCAGCGACGGCGTTCGGGATTATGCGATGATGCTGGTGCGCGAACGTTATGCGGATTTCGGTCCGACCTTGGCGACGGAGAAGCTTGCTGAACGCGATGGTTTGCGCGTGTCGCGCGAGACGGTGCGCGGTTGGATGTCCGAGGCTGGACTGTGGTTGTCACGCAAACAGCGTCGGACGTTTCATCAGCCGCGTCTGCGCCGCGAAGCTTATGGCGAACTGGTGCAGATCGATGGGTCGGAGCATCGCTGGTTCGAGGATCGCGGACCGCCATGCTCGCTGTTGGTGTTTGTCGATGATGCGACTGGCAGGCTGATGCAATTGCGCTTCGTGCGCTCGGAAAGTGCCTTCACCTACTTCGAGGCGCTAGATCTCTATCTCCAGCGTCACGGCGCACCGATCGCCTTTTACTCGGACAAGCATTCGGTGTTCCGGGTGGCGAAGAAGGATGCCAGGGGTGGCCAGGGCATGACCCAGTTCGGGCGTGCACTTTGCGAGTTAAACATCGAGATTCTTTGCGCGAATTCGAGCCAGGCCAAGGGCCGCGTCGAGCGGATGAATCGGACGCTGCAGGATCGGCTGGTCAAGGAGCTGCGGCTGGCTGGCATCGACGATATGGAGGCTGGCAATGCGTTCTTGCCGGGCTTCATGGAGGATTACAACAGGCGGTTTGCGGTGGTCCCTGCCCGGTCCGATGATTTACACCGGCCGATCAATCTGGGGCCGGACCGATTGGCGGAGATCCTGTGCAAGCGCGAGCAACGTTATGTCGGAGCGCAGCTGCCGTTTTCGTTCGAGCGCAAGCGGATCATGCTGCAGGAGACCGATGTGACGCGGGGGCTGGTTGGTCGTTATGTCGAGACCTATGCCTATGCGGACGGTCGCCTGGACGTGCGTTGGAAAGGGTATTCCCTGCCCTACACGGTGTTCGACAAGGACCAGCGGGTGACGCATGCGGCGATCACGGAGAACAAGCGACTGGGTGATGTTCTGGCCTATATCAAGGAACGCCAGGATCAGCAGTCGAAGCCGGACGTAAAGACCAACAGCGAGAAGATTGGCTATAAACCGCGTGGCCGGAAACCCGGTCCCCGGACAGATTACATGAACGATCCGGCGATCATCGCGCGACATGAGAAGGCACTGTTGCGACAGCAAGCCGCAGAGTGAATGCTCGTTCGAATAGCCTCAAAGCTAAAGCCGAGGGGTGGTTCTCACCCGCCCCGATCTGATCTTGCAACCGGGATCAGCCGCTCAGATCGGGGCTGGTCCTCGTCCCATGCGGCGACTTCTCGGACATTTCTACTTTGCACCTCGACGGACATTTCGACCTTGCCGTCACAGGCCCGGAGAACATTCCAAGCGGGAAAGCCTTTATCGGTTCAGGCTTCGCCTTCTCCCGCTCGATCGGCGCGCTGTTAGCTTGTGGCTTATACCCGAGGCTTCCGCCCTGCTCTTTTCCAGAGCTAGGTTCAAGTTCAGTTATGGATTCGGTATTTGAATTCTGTATGTGGCGGTCATCCCGAATGGCATTGCCGTGCATTCCATCTGTTTTAAGCTGCATTTCCAGGATGTTGAGCACCTCTTCCCGTAGGAGCTGCATTTCGTCGAGCGTGGTCTCAACTTGTAAGCGGTTCGGGTAGCGCGGGAGGCGTGCGAGGATGCTGACGTACTCGGACTCCACCTGATCCCAATTGCCCGTAGCGCCGTCTTCCAGCGCGGCCGAGATCAATTTGCGCACATCGCGACGGCAGATCGTCAGCGCTTCCCTTGCCCTACGAAAGCGCACGCGCTCAGCGGCGACATCCTGTGCCATCAAGGCGAGTTCCGTGGCACGAGCCAGCAGCGGCGTAAGGTCAAACCCGTAGGCCTGTTCGATCTCGCCATCCCGGTTGCGGTGCGCGTAGCGTTTACCGTTCGGGCTGTCGCGCCGCAGGATAAGGCCGGCAACGACAAGCGCGGCGAGTTGCCGGCGTAGCGTCGTCTCGGTGATTCCATGAGCCCGCACTGACAACTGGGCGTTGGATCTTGCGGCCATGACAAGACAGCGGCCTGGAAACATCTCCTATGATGCCGCCCTTGACGATCCGGGGATGGGCAGGCTGCTCATCGCGGAACGCTGGACCGACCAGGCGGCGCTGAGCGCTCATCTCAATACGGAGGAGACCAAAGCGTTCGTTGCGCGATGGCAGGGACGCATGCGGGGCGATGTGAGGAAGTTTGATGCCTCGAATGAAAGGAGCTTGCAAGATTGAAGAGCTTCGCTGCTTTAGCTGATTACCTAATGGCTGAGCTTGATCGTGTCGAGTTCACGTATTGCTTCTTGATCAAGAGTTACTGAACCCGCGGCGCAGTTTTCCTCAAGGTGAGAAACGTTACTCGTTCCTGGAATAAGCAAGGTATTTGCAGATTGCTGCAGCAACCAGGCTAGGCCGATTTGCGAGGGCGTCGCCCCCAACCGATTTGCCACGGCGATTACTTGGGGTTGCTCGATCACTTTCGGCATCCCCGGCACCGCACCGCCCAAGGGGAAAAGAGGAACCCACGCTACGTTAGTCTCTGCACAAAATCTGAAGACGTCCTCAAACTCTCGGTCCACAAGGCTGTAGGCATTTTGAACGCAGGTGATATCGGCCGAAGAGGCCCGGCGCACGATGTCCAAGCCAACGGCACTCAAACCAAAGGCAGCGACTCGCGGCCCATAGCTTCAACACACATCGCTATGCCCATACCGCCACCGATGCATAGCGTGGCCAGCCCTTTCGACGTGCCCGATCGACGTAGCTCGTACAGTAGTGTTACAAGCACCCGTGCTCCAGATGCACCGATTGGATGGCCCAGCGCGATAGCGCCGCCATTGACGTTGACCTTTACCGGATCCCATCCCATGGCGTCGTTTACGGCACACGCTTGGGCGGCAAATGCTTCGTTCGCCTCGATACGGTCGAGCTCATCAATGCGCCAGCCGGCATTTATTAAAGCGTTCCTGGAAGCTGGGATAGGGCCAGTTCCCATAAGAGCTGGTTCCACTCCAGCCGTGGCCCAACCAGCGATGCGAGCGAGGGGGGTAAGATTACGTCGTGCCGCTTCGTCTTCCGACATTAGAAGGAGCGCCGCTGCCCCATCATTTAGTCCGGACGCATTGCCTGCCGTCACAGTCCCGTCTTTCTGAAACGCGGGGCGCAATTTTTCCAGTGCCTCCCGCGTTGTCTCCGGCCGCAAATGATCGTCAGTGTCGACAATGCTACTTCCCTTGCGGGTCTCGATCGTCACGGGAGCGATCTCCTCCCTGAAGTGCCCGGCGCCCTGAGCTGCTGCTGCTTTTCGCTGGCTTTCGAGCGCAAAATCATCCTGTCTTATGCGGCTGATTACGAATTGCTTAGCAACGTTTTCTGCGGTCACCCCCATGTGGTACGCTCCAAACGCATCAGTGAGCCCGTCGGAAATCATGGTATCGATGAGGCTGACATTGCCCATTTTCACACCCGTTCGAATTGCTTGACAATGTGGTGCAAGCGACATCGACTCTTGTCCGCCTGCCACAATGATGGCCGCACCGCCGCTCATTATCTCGTTGGCACCCAGCGCGACGGCGCGAAGTCCTGACCCACAGACCTGGTTTACCGAGAGCGCAGTGGCAGTTTTCGGAACGCCCGCGAGCACCGATGCCTGTCGCGCCGGATTCTGTCCCGCGCCCGCGGTTAGCACTTGGCCCAAAATCACTTCGTTAACGCTGCCTGGATCGATGCCAGCCCTTTCAAGCGCGGCGGCAATTGCGACTGCACCAAGCTCGTGAGCAGGGACTGTGCCCAACGGCCCCAAGAAGCTTCCAACCGGCGTTCTAGCCGCTCCGACGATGACAACTGATTTCATATCGATACCCTCCTGAGGGCGACTGTCGCGCGTTGTTGTGTCTGCATATGTTTGGTGAGCCGGCACGGCTTTTTTGACGCTAGGAGTGCGAACGTGGCGGCCTGACATGTGTCGCCAAGACGTCGCTTGCGACGCGAACCGCATCCGACGCCGCCGGCCAACCGCAATAGCATCCGGCGTGCAACAGGAGTTCCCGTAACTCCTCATCGGTGACGCCGTTGTTTAGCGCTCCGCAAAGGTGTGTTTCCAACTCGCGTGGCCTGTTCAATGCAATCAGCATGGCGACTGTGATCAGACTGCGCGTTTTCAGATCCAGCCCTTGCCGCGACCAAGTCGCGCCCCAACCAAGCGCTGTAACCGCCTGTTGCAGCGCCTGACGCAATTCATCTTGCTCAGCCGAAGCTAGCGACTTGTCGACGTACTCGTCGCCAAGAACTTCACGCCGAATGGGCATTCCAACCTTATAAAGTTCCTCGTACATCATTGATATCTCACTCATCTATGGCTTCTGTCAGTTTAGAAGGCTCGCCATCGTCACCGCGCGCAGCTGGTCCATAGAGATCCCATCAGCCAACTCCACGACCTTCAGTCCGCCGGGGACGACATCGAGAACACCCAGATCTGTGATAATGCGGTCAACAACGGCTTTGCCGGTCAGCGGCAAAGTACAAGATCTCAGGACTTTGGATCTTCCTGCCTTATCGGTATGGTCCATGACCACCACGACACGTTTTACGCCCGCCACAAGATCCATGGCCCCGCCCATCCCCTTCACGAGTTTGCCTGGGACCATCCAGTTGGCGAGGTCTCCTTCTTCAGACACCTCCATGGCGCCGAGAATAGCCATGTCGATTTTGCCTCCACGGATCATCGCAAAGGATGTCGCGCTGTCGAAGTAGGCAGTCTGCGATTGTTCAGTGATGGTCTGCTTACCGGCGTTGATGAGGTCGGGATCTTCTTCGCCTATAATAGGGAAGGGGCCCATTCCCAACATCCCGTTTTCTGATTGCAGCGTGACAGCTATCCCGGCTGGGATGTGATTTGATATCAGCGTCGGAATACCGATCCCGAGGTTCACATACCATCCGTCCTGAAGTTCCTGTGCTGCGCGCGCAGCCATCCGGTTTCGATCCCAAGGCATCAGGCGAGCTCCTTCGGGCGAACGGTGAGCTGTTCGATACGCTTCTCGTGTACCCCTGAGACAATTCGATGAACATATATGCCGGGAAGGTGGATGTGATCCGGGTCGAGACTGCCTAGCGGCACGATTTCCTCGACCTCAGCGACGCATACCTTGCCGCAAGTCGCAGCCGGCACATTGAAGTTTCGCGCGGTCTTGCGGAAGACCAGATTTCCGGAATGGTCGGCTTTCCACGCCTTCACAATCGAGAGGTCGGCGACGATACTGTTCTCGAGAATGTGCACACGTCCATTGAATTCCTTGTGCTCCTTGCCTTCAGCAACGATGGTGCCGACACCCGTCGCCGTGTAGAAGCCAGGAATGCCTGCGCCGCCTGCGCGCATTCGCTCGGCCAATGTGCCTTGCGGATTGAATTCCAGTTCCAGTTCGCCTGCGAGATACTGGCGCATGAATTCGGCGTTTTCTCCGACATAGGACGAAATCATCCTGCTGATCTGTCTTGTGTGAAGGAGAACGCCGAGGCCGAAGCCATCGACACCACAATTGTTCGACGCGACGGTTAAATTCTTTGCTCCACTTCGACGTAAGGCTTCGATCAGGAGTTCAGGAATGCCGCATAGCCCGAAGCCACCAGCGGCAATGGTCATGCCGTCGAATAGCAGTCCGTCGAGAGCCGCATCCGCATCAGGATAGGTTTTCTTCATTGGTTCCTCTTTAAAACGCGACACTGTCGGCGCCTTTCAGGCCGAGGATTTCTCGCGCTTCGTCGGGCGAGGCGATTTCGCACCCAAGGTCTTCGATAATCCTGCGGATCTTCGCGACCTGCTGCGCATTGCTCTCGGCGAGCTTCCCGCGGCTGACGAATAGGCTGTCTTCAAGGCCCACGCGAACATTCCCCTTCATTTGGCTGGCGGTTGTAGCGAGGCTCATCTGTGCGGCGCCCGCGCCGAGCACAGACCAGTGATAGTCATCGCCAAAGAGCCTGTCGGCGGTGCGCTTCATGAAGATGAGATTGTCAATTTCCGGGCCTATGCCGCCCAGGATGCCAAAAATGAACTGGATAAAGATCGGCGCCTTGAATAGGCCGATGTCCATGCAGAAGCGCAGGTTGTAGAGATGGCCAACATCGTAGCATTCGTGCTCGAACTTGATGCCATGAGGTGCGAGTGTCTTCGCTGCATTCTCGATGTCGGCAAAGGTGTTGCGGAAGATGTATGTATCCGACTGGGTGACATAATCCCGCTCCCAGTCGAATTTCCAGGTATCATAACGTTTTGCGAGCGGATGAAATGAGAAGTTCATGCTTCCCATGTTCATCGAGCACATTTCCGGCGAGAACCTGAGAGCGGGCGCGATGCGCTCTTCGATCGTGTTCTTCAGGCTGCCGCCGGTCGATATATTTATGACGGCATTTGTTGCTTGCTTTATCTGTGGCAGAAAAGCGGCAAAGACATTGGGTTCGATAGTCACGCCGCCGTCTTCAGGACGCCGCGCATGGAGATGCAGGATCGCGGCGCCCGCTTCCGCTGCCCCGATCGCTTGAATTGCGATATCGTCTGCGGTGTAGGGCAGAGCATCCGACATGGTCGGCGTATGGATTGCTCCGGTAATGGCGCAAGTGATGATCGTGCGTTGCTTGTTGGTCATTTCGCCTCCGGCTCGTCGAGAATAGCGACTGCCCGGATGAAACCGGCCGAGGCGCCTTTGATCTTGAATGGGAAGCAGGAGACCTGGTACCCGCTGGATGGTAGCAGATCCAAGTTTGCCAGCTTCTCCATGTGGCAGTATCCCGTCGTCATGGAGGCGCGATGGCCTTCCCAGATGATCGACGGATCGTGGGTTTCGGCCCAGGTTTTCGCTGTATGCGAAAATGGTGCGTCCCAGGACCAGGCATCTGTTCCGGTTACGCGTACCCCCCGTTCCAGCAGCCATTCCGTCGCCGCTCGTCCGAGGCCGCAGCCGCGGGCAAGATAGTCGCCATGGCCGTAGCGGCCGCCAGCCGCGGTGTTGACCAAGACGATGTCGAGAGCTCGCAGTTCATGCCCGATACGGCGCAATTCACCCTCTACATCTTGGGGCGTGGCGACATATCCGTCGGGAAAGTGGCGGAAGTCGAGCTTCACGCCGGGTGCGAAGCACCATTCCAGGGGTACTTCATCGATAGCAATGGCTCGGGCTCCGCCATTCATCGTCGAATGGTGGTGGTATGGGGCATCGAGATGCGTGCCGTTGTGCGTCCAGAGCGTCAGTTTCTCTATCGCCCAGCCCTCTTGGCCCGGCAGGTCTTCGACCGTCAGACCAGGAAAAAAAGAGGTTATCTGGTCTGCTGTCTGGCTGTGCCGGAAATATTCAATCTGCGGCAGCATGAACGCTGGATCGGACGGAAGTCCGGCCTCGAGCGTTACGGAGAGATCAATGAGTTGAGGCATAAGGAATGGGTCTCATGGTGTAAGGGTGAGAATACCGGTGGCAATGCCGGGAAAAGCTATCAACAGGCCTACAGCAAGCAGCATCGACAGCGCGAAGGGAAACGCGCCGGCAAATACCTCGCCCAGGCCAACTGACGGATCGTTTATCGTCGCTTTGATGACGAAGACGGATATGCCGAACGGTGGTGTCAGGAGGCCGATTTCGACCGCCACGACAGTCAGGATGCCAAACCAGATCAGGTCGACGTCAAGCTGCGCTAGAATCGGCAGCATGATCGGCACCATGATGAGCATGATCGATGAGCTGTCGAGAATCATGCCCAGTAGGATCACCGCAAGCAGGTAAAGCAGAAGCACAGGAAGAAATCCCATGTCAGACCCTGCGATGAGAGCCCCGAATTCCTGCGGGACCTGTGAAAACGCCAGCATTCGAGAGTACATCTGCGCAGCGATGATCAGGAAGCAGATGGTCGACGTGATGATGCCGGTTTCCAGGAGCACGACTCGCAGTCGACGCAGAGTCAACTTGCGCTTGGCGAGACCCAGAATAAACGCACCGGCGCAGCCGATGGCGCCTGCTTCAACGGGCGTGAACAGCCCGCCGTATATTCCGCCCAGGACACAGACAATCAAGAGAAGGATGGGCAAAGATTTTTGGGCAATGCTGCGAGCGGTCTCCTTCTTTGCGGCGGAGCGATCCGGCTTTCCGGTGAAGCCCGGAGTCAAGATGGTCATCGCCACGATCAGCAGGCAGAAGATGGCTGCCAGCAGCAGGCCAGGTACAACTCCGGCCAGAAAGAGGTCGCCGACCGATTGTTCTGTCAAAACCGCATAAAGGATGAGCAGGAGGCTAGGGGGTATTAGCATTCCCAGCACCGATGAGCCAGCGACCACGCCTGCGGCGAAACGGCGGGTATAGCCGTGACGCACCATCTCCGGCACTGCGACCTTGGTGAAGACTGCGGCCGAGGCGATGGAAATGCCAGTGATAGCGGCGAAGATGGCGTTGGCGCCAACGGTGCCCATGGCAAGCCCGCCGGTCAGGCGACCAAGGACGGCGTTGGCGACATCATAGGCGTCTTGGCCCAGATCGCTTTCGGCCACCAGGAAGCCCATGAGCACGAACAGTGGAATGATCCCGAAATAATAGCTGGCGATGGAATCGTTAACCGCCATGCCCAGCATCTTACTGGCCAGAACCGGAGAGCCTTTGATGGCCCAGACGCCGCAGAAGGATGTCGCGATCAGAGCGATCGGGACGTAGAGCCCCGCCAGAACCAGCACGACCATGACCGCTATGCAAATGAGCCCGATGTCGAAAGGCGTCATTGTCCACCCCCGACCTGTCCCGAGATTTGTCGGACAAGCTGCATCAGCATGACGACACAGGACACGATGACAGCGATCCGCACCGGCCATAGCGGAGCGGTGAACGTGCCGGTCGCTCCGATGAAGAGGTTGTCGGTGATGGCCTTTTCAGCCAGCGGCCAAGTGAATCGGAGGATGAGAACAACCACGACCAGCGCCAGCAGATTGAATATGACCTCCATCCAACGGTGCAGGCTTGGGTTGCATCTGGCAAGCATGTCCGGAATTGCATCCGAACGAGTAAGTCGATGCTCGCGCATGGCGTATGGCAGTTGCAGGAATACGATTCCAACGATAGAGAGCGCTACGATTTCCGGCACGCCCATAATTGGCTGATTGGCGAAATTCCGGAATGCGACGTCGGCGCTGACCAGGAGCACCAATCCTCCGATTAACACTGACCCAATAAGATTCAGGCTGTCGATCACGGCATCGAGTCCGCGTGAGACTGCGTTCAAGGAACTGGCCATGCCCGTTACTCCTTGTCCCAGTCGCGAAGCGGCTTCACGCCGGCGCTGCGCATGCGTTCCATATAGAGCGTCAGAACTTCCGAGCCGGGAAGCCCGCTGCTGTCGGCCTTCTTCGCCCATTCCTTCGCGATGTTCTTCATGCCCGCCGCCCAGGCTTTGCGCATATCCTCAGGAGCGACGGTGATGGTTGCACCTTCCGCCGCCATTTTCGCCAAAGCTGCGTCCGTGCCTTGTTCGAGCGACCTCAGATACCATTCACCGGCTACCTTGGCGCCCTCACGCAGTGCCTCCTGTACCTCTGTAGGTTGACTTTGGAACCATTCCGCATTGGCGCCAATCGTACCTGCATATTGGGCGCCGAAGCCGACGCGCGTGATGTATGGCGCGACTTCGTGCAGTTTGGCAGGCAATGCGGCGGTGGCAAACAGGATGACGCCTTCGTATACGCCAGTCTTGATGTCGTTGTAATAAAGCGGGCTCTGGCCGGAGACGCCAACTGCACTGGTGCCGTCGAGCCAGCTGACCGCGGCGCCGGCTGTGGCAATTTTTCGTCCCTTGAGGTCCTCGATCGACTTCACCGGAAACGTCGTCAACAGAAGATAGTCATCGACTGCCAGTGGTCCACCCAAAGGCACAATGTTGTGCTGGGTGAATGCAGCTTGCAGTCGCGGGTCCGTGAGCACCAGCTCGTTCATCAACTCGTTGACTGTCCGGGGGTCTGGACTGACGAAGGGCGTGTAATAGGTGACGTTTTGGAGCGGCATCTTTGCCGGGTCAAACAGGCTCTGGATGATACCGATTTCGGCTAGGCCGTCCTCAACCGTTTCAAGCTCTTCGCCAACCCCGGCAATCGAGCCGCCGAACTGGTTGGTGAGGCTGATCTGGTGCCCGGTTCCTTCCAGCGCCTTTTCTACCGCAGGCTCAAAGGCTACCGGAAACATTTTCACCCACCGGAACACCTCGGGATGTCCCGCGACAACTGTGGCGCTGATGGTGTCGGCCCATGCAGGGCTCGTGGCCATAGCGGCCAGGAATGCAACAACGAGTCGCATATTTGATCCTCCCTCAAAAGTGCCGGCTTGTTGATGTGACGGCACAGCCGACCTCCCGTCGGCTCGTAAAAACTATCCTGACTGATCGATTAGTCAATGCAATTTTTGCAGGACGATGATAGCTTCAGAAGCGGATAGCCGTTTGTACGAGGAGGACCATCGGGATGCCCACAGCTCAAGCCATTGCTCTTGAAGAACATTTTGCCCATCCAGAGTTTGTGGCCCGGTATGGTGTCGCCGGACCGGTAGCCGCTTTGACCGGACCCTTGGAAAACAGGCTGCCCGATATGGATGCAGCGGGAATTGAGATTCAGGTGCTGTCCCACGCCCCAGGCGCGGCACAGTCTTTGCCCGCAGACGAGGCCCTCAGCTGGTCAGAGAAGATTAACGATTATCTTGCTGTGGCCATTGATGGAAACCGGCGGTTCGCTGGGTTCGCCTCGCTACCGATGACGGCCCCAGACGCCGCTGCCCGTGAAATGGCGCGCACCGTGGAAACATTGGGTTTTCGTGGTGCGATGCTGCACGGTTTGACGAATGGTGTCTTTCCGGATGACGAGAGCCATTTCCCGCTTTACGCGGAAGCTGAACGCCTCGGCGTGCCGATCTATCTTCATCCATCCTTTCCCCATCCGGCCGTGACGCGTGCTTATTATGCCGATTGGACGGAGCGATTTCCGATGTTCGGCATGGCCGCTGCGGGTTTCACCGCTGAGACGATGGTGATAGCCATTCGCATGATGCTGGGGCGAATTCCGGAATTGTTCCCCAACTTGCAATTCATTCTCGGTCATATGGGGGAGGCAATTCCGTTTCTGCTGGAGCGAATTGATGAATCGCTTGCCCGCGATAACGGTGGCCAACGCTTTTTCCGTGAGCGTTTCCTGCGCCATTTCTACGTTACGACGAGCGGTAATTTCTCAAACGCGGCGCTAATCTGCGCACTGACTGAGATGGGAGCAGATCGCATCATGTTCTCGGTGGATTGGCCCTATGTCGCCAACCGTCCTGGTCGAGATTGGATCGATGCGGCGCCCTTGGACGAGCAACAGCGTCTGTTGATCCTCAATGGAAACGCCCGCCGTCTTCTGCGTCTTCCATACACTGCGAGAGCCATCGGTCCGTTACCGTTCTCAGAGGCTGAAGGTTGGTAGTAGAACATGCGTTGACCGAGAAGGTAAGCGGCAGGTAAAGTCTGACTGATCAGTTAAACAGCACAGTTAGGCGGTCGACTCATAAACTCTGACACCAAATCCTCGCTGCGACGAATTTGACGGCGGCGAGGTAGTTTTCCGGGCGCTTGTCGTAGCGAGTGGCTATGCCTCGGAAGTGTTTGATCCTGTTGAAGAACCGCTCCACGAGATTTCGTTGCCTGTAGACCCAGCCTGAGAATGAGAAGCTTCCCTTGCGGTTTGCCTTCGGCGGGATATTGGCCCAAGCCCCTCGCTCGGCCGCCTTGGCCCGGATGGCGTTGCTGTCATAGCCCTTGTCAGCAAGTAGGATGTCGCCTTCGCTTAGTTCGTCCGTGAGCGCGTCGGCCTCGGTGCAATCGGCGATCTGGCCACCGGTCAGGCGTAGGTTGACGGGTCGGCCTTCCGCATCGACGAGCGCATGGATTTTGCTCGTGAGCCCGCCGCGGGAACGTCCCATGCCACCATCGTCTCCATCCCCCTTTTTCCCGTGGCCGCGTGCTGGTGAACGCGAACACAGGTGGAGTCGATCATGACGATGTCGCCGTCATAAGCCTCTGAAACCGCTTCAAGAAGTCGATCCCAGACGCCCGCCTTCCGCCATCGGACAAAGCGGTTGTAGCAGGTTGTGGGCGGGCCGTAACGCTCGGGAATTTCCGCCCAGGGAGAGCCGGTCCGGAACCGCCAGAGGATGCCGTTCAGGACCCGTCGATCATCGACACGAGGAACGCCCCGTGGCTTGTTGGGCAACAGCGGCGACAGGATCGACCATTCATGGTCGGTGAGTTCATAGCGGCGGCGCGTCATCAGGGCTCCCTCATTCGGAAGCCTTGAATCACGGCCAGCGTCAGCCGACAATCGAATTTATGGGTTTACCGCCTAGGCAATCCATGAAAGCATCCAGTTCTCGTTCCATCAGCGCGCCTGCTCCAGACAATCGCGAAGCAATCATGTTGGCGGCCGAACGCGTGTTTGCAAAGGACGGGTATGACGGCAGCAGCATGCGTGACATCGCCAAGGAGGCGAACGTTTCGCAAGCGCTCTTGCACTACCATTTCGGGACCAAGGAAAAATTGTTTGATGAGATCTTTTCCTTTCGTGCAACCGAGATCAACCAGGAGCGCGGTCGGCATCTCGATCGTCTGTTCGCGGACGGTGCCATTCCAAGCCTGCCGCAATTGATTGATGCCTTGTTTCGACCCACTGTTGAGCTCGGCCATGACCCCGAACGCTTCGGTAACTTCTTTTCAAGAATACTGGCCGCATCCGCCAATTCGGATGATCCACATACCAAGGCCCTGATTGCTGAGCACTACGATAGCACAGCCCTTCGCTTCATCAGCGCGTTTCAAAAGGTGCTGCCAGGGATTTCGCGGGAGGATGCTGTCTGGGCATATATGTTCTCGATCGGCGTGGGCATGACCATGATGGCGCGCACCGGCCGTACGGCAAGATTGTCGAACGGGGCCTGCGATGACAACGACGTCGAGCTTTTGCTGCGGAAGATCAGTCTTTTCGTTTGCGGGGGATTGCTCAATATGGCCCCGACCGGAAGGACGTAACCCGTCCTTCCATACCGCCGCCTTTTCTCATAGCTCTTGACTGTCATGCACTGCACTGTATAGTGCATCTGATCGCGCTTGCCTCTCATTCCAGACGACTGCGAAGCGGCAATGACGTGATGGCCGATCGCCAGAACTCTCAGCATTATGAAGGTCACGGTGTTCTGTGCAGATGCCCAATAATCTGCTGATTCAGAGGAAGAGCCAATGTTGACGACACCTGTTCCGACCATCATTTCGAGATGGTCGTCGAAGAGTCCGGCTGACTTATTCGATGTTGATAATCCCGCTACCGGTGAGATCATTGCCCATGTCCAGGGAAGTGGAGTGGCTGAGGTTGATAAGGCAGTCTCCGCCGCGCACGCCGCGTTCTCAGGACATTGGAGGGAACGATCCGCGCGCGAACGCGGTGCGCTGCTCATTGCGGCAGGCAAGCATCTGGAAATTCATGCTCAGGAACTTGCCGAACTTGTCTCGCGGGAAAATGGAAAGCCGGTGCGTGATGCGTTGCAATTCGACGTCGCCAGTCTAACGGGATCGTTTGCCTTTTTTGGTGCTCTGGCAGGCAAAAGCGGGGGTGAATATCTCGATCTTGGCTTTGTGACCTCGGCCACGGTCCGCGAACCATTCGGCGTGGTCGCAGGCATTATTCCCTTCAACTGGCCGCCTATTCACACTGGCGCAAAGGTTGCGCCGGCGCTTGCAGCAGGAAACACGATTGTCGTCAAGCCCGGGGATCAAGCGCCACTTACGATCATGCGCATCGTGGATCTCCTAAACGAAGCACTGCCGGAGGACGTCGTTCATTGCGTGACCGGTATAGGGCCGGCAGTCGGGCAAGCCCTGACGCAACATCCACTGGTGCGCAAGATATCCTTCACCGGTGCGCCTTCAACGGGCACAGCCGTTTTGAAGACGGCGGCAGAGCGCCACGTGCCCGTTCTGTGTGAACTCGGAGGGAAGAACCCGTTTATCGTTATGGCCGATGCTGATCTGGACCAAGCGGTGCGCGATGCTATCGACGGAGCTTTCTTCAACAAGGGCGAGGCGTGCACAGCCGCATCGCGCATTCTGGTTCATAAAGACATTCATGATGCGTTCGTCGAGCGTTTCTGTGCGGCGACCGAAAGGCTGACGACTGGAGACGGCGCACTCGAAACGACGCACGTCGGCCCCGTAGTTTCGAGGGCGCAAAAGGAAAAAGTCGAGAACTACATTCGCATCGGTCAATCGGAAGGCGCCACAATTGCTGCGCAAGGCAAGCTGCCTGACGATCCGAGACTGAAGGAAGGCTATTTCGTTCCACCGACTGTCTTCACAAATGTAACTGCAAACATGCGGGTTGCTCAGGAGGAGATATTCGGCCCCGTCACTTGCGTCATGAAGTTCTCTAACGAAGCCGAGGCAATCGATATCGCCAATGGGACGCAGTTCGCTTTGGTCGCCGGCATCTATTCGAGAGACCAGGAACTCGCCAATCGTATGGCTCGGCGGGTCGAGGCGGGAATCGTTTTCGTCAACAACTACAACCGTATTGTCATCGGCACGCCATTCGGCGGCACGAAATCCAGCGGCTACGGACGCGAGCACTGCGCGGCCACGCTCAACGAATTCACCTATTCAAAAGCAATTCGGACCCCGACCGGAAGGGTTCCCGTGCCGGAATGGAAGGCAGTCACGGACATCTTCGGCCACTGAGGTCGTGGATGGGGGAGCGCGGCATGATTGCCGCTCTCCAATTCATCCGACGATCAAACAAAACGCTTGACTGCACTGCATGATGCAGTGCATTTATATACTGCATCATGCAGTGCATCGGCCGTAAGCGATCGCTCTTAGCAATGCTCATTCTGTGCCGTATGCATCAAAGAAAAAATGGGAACACGATGAATTCAACAGGGAACGGTGTTCCGGATTTTATCTCACTCCGGAATGTCTCGAAATCTTTTGAGACAATGTCAGGTGACATCGTCACTGCCTTGCGAGACGTCTCGCTTCAGATTCCAAAAGGCTCGTTTGTCACCCTTTTAGGGCCCAGCGGATGTGGAAAAAGCACACTCCTACGGCTAATCGGCGGCCTTATCAGAAAGACCAGCGGCGACGTTTTGCTTGCCGGGCGAGCCGTCGAAAGGCCGACGAACCAGATTGGTATGGTCTTTCAGTCGCCGGTGCTGCTGCCTTGGCGAACCGTGCTGGAGAACGTTATGCTTGCGGCCGATCTCGGCAAAGTGAGCAAGGCAGAGGCCCGTGAGACTGCGTTGAGATATATCCACCTGGTAGGTCTCGAAGGTTTCGAAAAGAAATATCCGGGCGAGCTTTCTGGTGGCATGCAGCAGCGTGTCGCAATCTGTCGTGCGCTCGTACACAATCCCTCCGTGTTGCTGATGGATGAACCGTTCGCCGCACTGGATGCCATGACCCGGGATCATCTTCAGGTCGAGCTCCAGAGCCTCTGGATGGCCGGTGACAAAACAGTCATCTTTGTCACCCATTCGATCTCGGAGGCCGTGTTCCTCGCCGACTATATGGTCGTTCTGGCCGCTCGTCCCGGGCGCGTTGTCGAAATCATCAAGGTGGATCTGCATCGACCAAGAACCCTCGACATGGTCAACTCCTTAGAGTTCGGCCGCTATGTGAGTCATGTCCGCGGCTATTTCGAGGCCGAGGAGCGTGCGGCATGACAGACCAGGCATCATTCGCGACGGCGTCGGCCGAGACCCCACGCAAACGGAAATCATCGAGCGGCTTCGATCAGGTTACGATGCTAGCGATTGTATTGTTCTTACTTTTCCTTGCCAGTTGGGAATGGGTTCTCATTCCAGTGACCGGTGTCAGCCCAGCTCTGCTTCCCCGCCCTAGTCAGATTGCGGTTTCCCTTTATCAAGGCGCCACGCAGGGGTATCTCCTACCCAATACCCTCATCACCTTGCAGGAGGTACTGATAGGCTTTGTTGTCGGATCCGCGCTCGGCTTTATTCTTGCCGTCCCTGTTGCGGAATCGCGGGCGGTGGAACGGATTTTGTCGCCCTATGTTGTTGCCCTCCAGGCCATTCCGAAGGTTGCGATAGCCCCGCTTTTTGTCGTCTGGTTCGGTTATGGCCTTTCCTCGAAGGTATTCATCGTCGGGCTGATCACCTTCTTCCCGGTCTTTATCAACACGGTGGCTGGTCTCCGCTCTGTCGCTCATGAACAGCGCGAGTTGTTCATGATCTATAACGCGACACGCTGGCAGCGATTTCGATATCTGACACTACCGAATTCAGGCAGTTTCGTGGTTGCGGGTCTAAATGTGGGCGTCACGCTCAGTGTCATCGGCGCAGTGGTCGCCGAATTTGTTGGGGCGCAAGAAGGTCTTGGCTCGCTTATCGTCCGCGCAGGATTTGCCATGGACACTGCAGGCGTCTTCGCGGCGGTCCTATGCCTTACGGTCATCGCGGCAATCCTCAGCGCCACCGTGCAGGTATTGGGTCGGAAAATCGTCTTCTGGGCGAACGACCAGCGCCACTGATCTACCTCATCTTCAAAACCAATCAGGGGAACGACAATGGACGTTAAACGCCGTCTAGCAGGACTTTTTGTATCAACAGCTGTCCTTTTCACAGTTGGCAGCGGAACTGGCAGTGCTGAAGAGCAGCGCAAAGTGCCTTTCGTCATCGGCAATCCGCTGATGATCCAGGCGGTCTACGAACTGTATGTGCCGCTTGCCATGGGCTGGTGGCGCGATGCCGGCTACGACATCCAGGTGCAGTATATGCCCGGTTCGAGCGCAGCGGTCCAAGGCATCATTGGTAAAAGTGCCAGTGTCGGAATGATGAACACGACACCTTGGATGGTCGCCGACACAAAAGAGTTTTCCGACATACGCATGGCGGCCGTGATGACGAACAGTCTCTGGCGGGTCATCACCGAAACGTCGAGCGACATTACGAAGCCCCAGGACCTGAAGGGAAAGAAAGTCGGCCTCGCGGTCGGCGGGTCGGGTGGCTCCATGTATCTCGATTCACTGCTCGCCAATAACGGAATGGATCCCAATCGCGATGTTCAGAAGATCGTCATCGGTATGGGAGCACAGGCCCAGGAGATGCTGCGATCCGGCAGAGTTGACGCAAGTCTCGCCTTCACGCCGGAAATCGCCACTTACCAGGCGCTTGGCGGTAAAGTAAACTTTATCTACGACGACGCATGGTTGCGCTTTCCGGACTATGGCTTTGTCGCGACAGAGGGCGCCCTCAAGACTGACACGAAAATGGTCGAGACGCTCGCGCGCGGCGTGGCAATGGCGCAGGTTTTTGCCGAGGCCAACCCCGAGTGCGTCGCGAAAATATACCGTAAGAACTGGGCCCCTGACCGAAGCACGACCCTTGCGCAGGACACCTTGATCCTCAAGAGCATGCTTGAAGAGCGACGTCTGCCTTTCGAGGCCGCAGGCGGGAAACTGCACGGAAAACCAGCCGTGGCGGGACTTGGGGAGCTTCAGGAATTTCTTCACAAGAACGGTCTGATCGAGACACCCGTCGATCCGGCGCGGTTCGTCGCGGATGATCCTGAGTTCTACAGTCGCATCAATGACTTTTCCAAAGATGACGTCGTCGCCCAGGCGACGAAGTGTGAAGGCTACTGATAAATTTGTAACGAGGAGCATATTCGATGATCGAGATCGACCATATTTGCCTGGGTGCGCGAAACTTCTGGGAGTCGACCCACCGCCTGACTCAGGAAACCGGATTGGGCAATGCCGAGGGGGGATGGTTTCCCGAGTACCGACTTGCCAACCGGATCATACCGACGGGCGACGATACTTACATTGAGGTGGAAGGTGTGATTGATGCTCACGCGGTCGAGGCGGGGCACCCAGTTGCAACATTTTTTCACGAGGCGACGCGGGACGGCGATTGCTTTATCGGATGGTGCGCCCGTGTCGATTCTCGGACGGAACTGGATGCGATCGCGCGGCGTCTTGGAAGCGACGTTTTCGAAGGCACCATGCGCATGCGGGCGGACGGGTCGATGGGGTACTCGGCTCGCACGCCTGACACGTCCCGCGCCTGGAAAGCGGGATTGCCGAATTTCTTCTATATCGAAGACAGATCAGAGCACGCAGGTCGGCTTCAGGCCAAACATGGGACCACGACCGCTCGCGGCATCGCATGGATGGAACTTGGGGGCAGCGCTGAGGAAATGAGCGACTATCTTGACATAGACGCTACAAGCCTTGGCCTACGCTTCAATGGTGGTAAGCCGGGACTACATGCGATGGGCATTCGCACCGACAATGGTGAGGCCGTCATTCGCCGGCGCGTGATGCCGGGAACAACAGGAAAACTTTAATTAGGAGGAGCCGTCCGGTTTTAGATTACGCCGCCGCCGGTTATGATGCGGCGGCTTTTCCGTTTGTGCCATAGCGTGCGAGGAACGTGGCAACTGCTTCCTCAACGACTTGATGACGCCGGGCCTTCGAGGGTGCGCCACCGACACCAATCACGCGATACCAAAGCAGCGGCTCATTGACGAGCCCAACGAACTGCCGGGCCGCAAGATCGGGATCTTCCACCTTGATGAGGCCTCGGTCTTTCAGCGCGCTGATATAGTCGATCAAGGCCCGAAGTGCCGGCATTTTTCCAAGCCGTACGAAATTCTCGGCGAGATCCGGGAAGCGATTGCTCTCGCTGATGACCATGCGAACAAACGCGACGGCCTGATCCGGCGCCCAGAAATCCGCGATAAGCAATCCCACTTTCCTGAGCCCAAGACCTGGATCTTGGAGGGCGGCTTCATCGGCCATAATGCCGACAACCGGCATATCCTTCCATACGCGCTCCACGGCGGCGTTAAAGAGCGCGTCTTTGCTTTCGAACTGATTGTAGACCGTGCGTCGTGCCGCGCCTGATTCTTGCGCCACAAGGTCCATGCTGGCTCCCTCATAGCCGTGAGCAAGAAAAACGCGCGTCGCCGCATCCAGGATCGCCTCCCGTTTGGAAAGTCCCTGATCTCTTGAGTTTTTTGGAGGGGCGCCAGGTGCAGACAAGACGACAGAGCTTTTCATCAGTTGGCCTAATCCTATACAGGGCAGGGTTGCAGTTTGTAAAATCATGTAGTCCTTTGCACTGCCGAGTGCAAGTTGTGTCGCTTGGCTAATGGCTGAAATCTAGAAACGAGAACCGAGTCTGGCCTGACCGCATGGTGACGCATCAGCTCATTTCATTTCAACCTTGCTGAACTAGGTCTGGTTCATGGCAAATAGCCAACCCCAAAGCTAGGTTTCACTTAGGCATTGCATCAATGTCATTTGGCACCGATTCCGGACAGATCGACACGAATACCCGCCTTGTTGGGATCGTCACTACGGGCCTCATCCTCGGAAGGCTCGCTCGCATCCGACCCGGCAGAATCTGCTGACTTCTTGATAGCGTCGCTCGTGGGCTCGTCCCTACCAGGTTCAGGGGCTTTCACCTCACCAGGGTCCGGCGCGCGGAATACGGCCATCCCCTCGAAATACCCCGTCTGCCAGGCGATGATCGCGTCGTCGAGCACTTGCGGAAGAACCTCTTTCTCACTGGGACTACCGTACCATTTCATGACTATCCGATAGACTTTGGCGAAGAGCGCGGTGCCCATGCGGATATTTTCACAAGGATCGACAAGGTCAGGTCTCAGCGCTCCGGCCTCCAGGATGCCGAGACCGGCTGGATATTGCGTGATGCCGACCCGAATGACGTTGCGCCCAATATGCTGGCGGACCAGTTCCATCGCCTCGTCCGGCGTTCCCGGCTTCGGCACCAGCACCACGCGGTTTCCGGATCGGACCGTGATCGCGAGCGGATCCTGCGACCCCGCCCGCTCAATGAACTGTTCGACAATCGCGGGTTTCAGGCCGGGATCGGCGCATTGTTTGATGAGGGCGGCATCGACCATCTGATTGTCTCCGTTATGTGTTGAAGGCCATGACGACGGGCAAGTCGAAGAGCTTAGCCCATGCGGCAACGCTCGCCTTCTGGATCGCGATGATCGAGGTGCCCCTGGTCCACCAGCCATTGCCGGTAGCGACGATGACGGCGGGTGAATGCAGCATCGATTGCAGCACCGGCCAGAGGATGAGTTGCTCATAGCAGATGAGCGGCGCGATCCTCGTTGCTCCAACCTCCGCGACCGGGTTCGCGAACAGGTGCGCCTGGGCGCCGCCGCCCTGCCCTGTCCAACGCAACCATGGCTGCCACATGGAAACCGGAACCGGCATGCGCTCCTTGTAGAGGATGCCAGCGGCGCCGGAACCAACCGCCACCATGACATTGTCGTAGCCTTGCGCATCGATGACGGCGGCGCCGGCGACGACCGTGACGTCGAGCCCGTTCAACCCCTCCCGCCAAAGGCGAGCGACCGTCGGCGTCCAGAAGCCGAGCGCGCTCTCCGGAAAGACGACAACGTGCGCGCCCTTACTTGCGGATATGCGCGCTGTGGCGATCAGGCCACGGTGATGCTCGAGCGACCCGTCCCGGCCAAGGCTTCGTCCCAATTCAAGGTCGACGCCCATCCATCCTTCCGGTAGCTTCGGCTCTGTCCACATTGCGGCGGACCAGAGCCAGAAGCCAGCGAGGCCAAGGACAGCTGCCGGCCGATATCTCATCACCATGACGAGCAGGCCGGCTGCAGTTGCGAGCAATCCCCACCATCCCCACCCGGGAAACAGTACCCCGGCTGCGGTCAGCGGATTCGCCCATCCAGTGATGCCGAAGGGCGGCAGCCCCGTCAGCACCGCCGCCGCCAGATAACGCACTGCCCTCGCCCTTCCCGGATGCCTTGTCCAGAGCGCCGCATGCACGGCGACGAAGGAGAGTGAGGCCGCTAGCCAAAGCAGAAGGCCGGGCCAGAGATCGGCGGCATAGAAGTTGGCGACGCCCAGCGGCAAACCACGCGAAGCGACCAGAAAATAGCCGGCCGACACGAGGGCCGCGACCACGCGCGACCGCGACATCGCCCAGAGCGCCGGGAAGAACATCGCGGTCGGAAGAGCGAGCACATTGCCGCTCCAGCCGAGTGAGCCGCAGACGACGGAGGCGACGATGAGCAACGCAGATCGCCAAAGGCCAGAAATGTGATCACGGATCGAAGGTGAGGATCGGCCGGGCGACGCCGAGGAGGCCGCGGTCCGGAACCGGCCCAAAATATCGGGAATCATAGGAGCTCGCAAAAGAGGAATGGAGATAGAGATGTCCTGATGGCACGATGCCACCTGGATATGGCGTGATCGTCCTGCCCTCTCCGTCCGTCTTCCGGACGGCGGATGCGGCAAGGGAACCGCCGTCGATCGCGACGTGATCCGTAATTTCGACATGCTGTCCGGGAAGCGCGGCGACCGTCTTGATCAGCGGCGCAAACCCACCGGCGCACAAGCCCCGCCGGAGATATCCTCGCAGTCGCGCTTCCTCGAACGGCGCAGTCGGGGGCGAGCAGATGAAGACGAGATCTCCTGCCTCGACCGGACGATTGAGTTTCTCGATGCGCCAGAGCCCGAGCGGCTCGCTCGGCGTCAGGTTCAGCCGATAGCCACCGACGACCGCAGCCGTGATGAGGCCCGCGATAGCAACCATTGACGTGCTCAACAGCATGATCGCACGGCGCCGCTTCATTGCTTCACAACCGGAGTCCGGCGTTGCGCGAGACGCAATTCCTCGACCTGCCGCAGGGTCTCGGTCGTACGCTCATGGGCGGCGAGCTGCTGGGCCGTGCGCATGACCGGCCAGGCTTCCTTGAGACGTTCCTTCTCTTGGTGGGAGAGGCCTTCGGAGAGTTTGTCGAAGAGTTTGCCCGATGGCTCACGCGCAGCGTTGGTGAGCAAGGTGCGCTCGCCGAAGCGTTCGGTGACGGCCTTGTTGAACCCGTCGATCTCCAGCTTCGTCTCGCGGTTGCTCAGCGCATATGCAAGGGCGGCGGGAAGATCGTTGCGGTCGATCGCATCGCGCACGCGCTCGAGCACCGCGCGTGCATCAGGCGACAGGGCCGGGATGTCGATCGAGACGCGCTGGCGCAGCGCCTGTTCGTCAGCCGCCATGCGCTGTGTGGCGCTTTCGCGCATGTGGAGATAGCGTTCGAGGTCGCGCTTCAGGGCGGGCACATTGACCTCGGCGACGCGTCGCGCCTCGCGCTCCGTCTTGCTGGCAAGAATGTCGGTCTTGCCCCTGAGCGGACCGATCGACGCCGGCTCGGCCTCAAGCTTCTGAAGCACCTGTCGCGCCGCGTCTCTATCCGCCAGCACGGCGTCGAAATTCATTGCCCGGAAGGCGGTTTCGGGATCGGCGAAGACGTAAGCGAACCGGATCGAAACCTCCTCCCATTGCTTCTTCAAGGCCGGATCAGCGTCGAGCCTCTCGCTGACCGTTTCTGCGACGGGATTCTCGAACCGGGTGATGCCGGCGACCATGGGTTTCAACTCCTTGACTGATTGGGTTGCCGGCGATTGCCGCAAGCCAAGCCGTTCGCCGAGAGCGCGAAGGCGGTTGGTGAGATCGGCCAGCTTGCTTTTCTGCCGCAGTGTCCAGTCGAGCCGGTCGCGCAGCAATGTTCGCGCCACGTGAACGATGTGCAGGCCTCGGTTTTCGGCAAAGCGAAGCGCCTCGCGGTAAAGCGTGCCGCGCTCGTAATCGAGGGTTGCTTCCTTGGCATTCTTCCGGGAGAGAACCTTGCTCAGCCCGCCGTTCATCTCGAACGAGCGGCGCCCGAAATAGACCTGCAGATCCTCCCGATGGCGCGTCATCGCGACATAGGTAAGGTGGCGATCCAGAGAGAGTGAAGCCAGCACCTTCACCCTGTCGACGGTCGCGCCTTGGGCTTTGTGGATCGTGGTGGCGTAGCCGTGATCGAGGTTGCTGTAGATGTGGCTCTCGACCATCACTTGCCGACGCTGATCGCCCTCACCCACGGCGACGGTGATGCGGTTCGCCGCCGCCTCTACCACATGACCGATCATGCCATTCTTGACTGCGAGCGAGCCGTCGTTCTTCAGGAAGACGATCTGGTCGCCGGCGTCGAAACGGCGGGTGCCGTCGGCGGTTTTGAAGGTGTGGCCCTCTCCGACGATCCCGCGTTCGACCAACTTTTCGCGTGCCATGACATTGAGCATGCGCACATCGCGTCGAAGATGGGCGACGATCAGCGTCGTCTTCGTCTGATCATAGTCGTGGTTCCAGTCGGCGATCAGCCTCTCGACGGCTTCAGACTTCAGGCGCGCGCCGAGCACCCTGCCTGCACCCTGGTATGCCACAATCGCCCGTTCGACATTGCCGCGTGCAAGATCGAGCGACGCCTTGCGCATCCAGTCCTGGCGCTGGCGATAGATGGTTTCGAGTTCGGCGTAGCCGATGCGATCGACGATGGCGCGGAAGGCAGCACCCGCCTCGATCGGTTGAAGCTGTTCGGGATCCCCGATAAGCACGATCTTCGCACCTGCCTTGACCACGGCGTCGATGAACCCGCCCATCTGTTTTGAGGCAACCATGCCGGCCTCGTCCATGACGAAGATGGTCTTGTTGTTCAGAACGTCACGGCCGCGGTTCCACCGTAGCTCCCATGAGGCAAGCGTGCGGCTCTGGATCCCCGCTTCCTTTTCCAGACCTTCCGCTGCCTTGCCCGCAAGCGCACCGCCAACGACGCGATATCCGGCCATTTCCCACGCCTCGCGGGCAGCCTTCATCATCGTGGTCTTGCCAGCACCTGCGCGACCGACCACGGCTGCGATACGCGCTGAACCGGCGACATGCTGGACGGCAGTCCGCTGTTCATCCGACAGACGCGAATGACGGGCGAAGGTGGCCTCCAGCACCGTGGCCGAGACGTCATGCGACACCCTTGCCGCAAGCCAGATTGAGCGACGCGCCATCTCCGCCTCGAGCCGGATCAACTCGCGCGTCGTGTAACGGGCCGGCACTCTTTCCCCGGTCGCGAAGTCGATTGTGTCGGGCTGAAGCCGCAGCACCTCCGGGCTCTCGATGATCCGAGCCAGGAGCTGCTGGAACACGGTCGCATCGTCGACATAACGGTTCAAAAGCTTTGCAACATCTCGGGCGTTGAAGACGCTTTTCTCCCGCGTGATCAGATCGAGCACGATCCCAGGGTTTCGAAGAATGCGGCGGGTGTTTTCCGCGCGCCGCGCATCGTTCAGCTCGATCCGTTCCAACTCCGGCCGAACGCCCTGTCTCTCCGCCTTCCGCTGAATCGCCTTGGCGCCGACGCCCAGATGGATGGTCGGCTCCAGATCGATGCCCTGCTTCTCATAGGATCGGCCATCGACGCGCAGCGAGATCCCGTTCAGCGCCAGGTGATGATTGAGACGCTCGAACCAGGCGTCACGAAAAGCGTTGAAATCATCCGTCCCGCCGGCCCAGAGCTCGTAGACGATCTTGCCCGCCTTGTTTCGCAGCGGTTGCCCGTCTTCGCCTGTTACCGCGACCTTCTTCGTGCCGAAACCATCCTCGGTCAGCGGACGCAGGGTCGTCATCAGGTGGATATGCGGATTGCCGGGATTGTCGTGGTAGACCCAGTCCGCCACCATGCCCTTCGACAGGATGTGCCGCTCCACGAAATCCCGCACCAGAGCAATGTTCTGCTCTGCCGTCAGCTCCAGCGGCAAAGCAATGGTCAGGTCCTTGGCAAGCTGGGCATCGGAGCGCTTTTCGAAAGCCTCGACCTTGTTCCAGAAGGTTTCCGAAGCACCGGCAATCGAACGATCGGCTGTCAGCAGCCGCACCCATTTCGGGGCATCCGCCGGGAGAGCAAACTCCTCGTGCAGAAGCCCTTCTTTCCGGGTGTAGTCGATGGTGCGGGCCTCCCGCTCGTACTCCATCCTGGCACAATGCCGGTAGGCAGCCGACAGCACTGCACTGCGGCCGTCACCACGGCTGACAATGCTGACGGAGAAGTGGGCGATGGCCACGGAGGTGAGTCTCCTGGTTCGAACCTCGTTCGTCGGGAACTGGCCAGGCCGTTCAGGCCTCAACGCAAGGCGTCGCGCCAGCGACGTATAATTGCGCCCTTGGACCGCTCCTTCGGAACGGCGGGATCATCCTCCAAAGTGTCGGCCTTGCCGACGTGCAAATCTGCACATTTCCTTGAGCATGCATCCGGAGGAGTCTTGGCGTCGCGAATGCAACGCCAAGACAGCCAGGGAGTGCCACCGGAATGAAGAAACCGTCGTCGAAGATCAGGGAAGAAATCGCGAAGCTCCAGGATCAACTCAAAGCAGCCGAGACACGCGAGGCGGAGCGCATCGGCAGGATCGCGCTCAAAGCCGGTCTCGGCGAAATCGAGATCGACGAGGCCACACTTCAGGCGGCGTTCGAGGACATCGCCGGACGGTTTCGCGGAGGCAAGGGACAGACGACCGGAAAGAAGAATGCCGGCGACGGCAGGACCGGCGGGGAGACATCCGCGGCGGTCGCGCCTGGCGCGGATGCGGGCAGCGCTGGCGAGGCTTGAGCGCATGCGGCGAACGACATCGACCGATGCCCGCAAGAAAGACACGCGCGAAAAAATCGAGCTCGGCGGTCTGATCGTGAAGGCCGGCCTGCGCTACGAAAAAAGGGCGCTGCTGCTGGGGCTGCTGATCGATGCCGCGGGGCGCATCCGCGGCGACGAAGTCGAGCGCTCGCGGTTGACTGCAATCGGCGCCGAGGCGTTCGGTCGCGGTAATGAATGAATAGGCTCCTTCTCACAATCCTGCCAGCGGCATTCATGATCGCAGCCATGTTGGCGATATCAGGAATCGAGACCTGGCTATCGGGTTTCGGAGCATCGCCTCGGGCGAAGCTGTTGCTCGGACGGATCGGCCTCGCCCTGCCCTACGCGGCGGCGGCGGCGATCGGCGTCATTGCCCTGTTCGCGACGGCGGGCGCGGCAAACATCAAGGCAGCCGGTTTGAGCGTACTGGCAGGCGCTTCAATCGTCTGCATCGCGGCGATCGCACGCGAAGGGTGGCGGCTCTTTGCTCTTGCCGATCGGATGCCTCACGGCCAGTCGGTTTTCGCTTATACCGATCCGTCGGCGATGCTCGGGGCATTCGCAGCCGTCCTTACCGGGATCTTCGCGCTACGCGTCGCGATCAGGGGGAACGCCGCCTTTGCCAAAGCAACGCCGCGGCGGATCGCGGGGAAGCGAGCCGTGCACGGCGAGGCCGACTGGATGAAGATGGGAGACGCCGCCAGGCTGTTTCCCGATGCCGGCGGCATCGTGATCGGTGAACGCTACCGCGTCGACAAGGACAGCGTGGCGGCGATGCCGTTTCGCGCCGGTGAGACGCAGAGCTGGGGCGCCGGCGGGAAATCTCCGCTGTTGTGTTTCGACGGCTCGTTCGGTTCGTCGCACGGTATCGTCTTCGCCGGTTCGGGCGGCTTCAAGACGACATCCGTGACGATCCCGACCGCACTCAAATGGGGTGGCGGCCTCGTCGTGCTCGACCCATCGAGCGAAGTTGCACCGATGGTCGTCGATCACCGGCGCAAGGCGGGCCGAAACGTCATCGTGCTCGATCCTGCCACGCCCGCGATCGGCTTCAACGCGCTAGACTGGATCGGCCGCCACGGCAACACGAAGGAAGAGGACATCGTCGCGGTGGCGACGTGGATAATGACCGACAATGCGCGTGCCGCATCGGCCCGCGACGACTTCTTCCGCGCATCCGCCATGCAGCTCCTGACGGCGCTGATCGCCGACGTTTGTCTCTCCGGGCATACGGACGAGAAAGACCAGACGCTGCGCCGCGTCCGGGCCAATCTCTCGGAGCCGGAGCCGAAGCTGCGCGAACGCCTGACGCGGATCTACGAGCAGTCCGAGTCCGAATTCGTGAAGGAGAACGTTGCCGTCTTCGTCAACATGACGCCGGAGACGTTTTCCGGCGTCTACGCCAATGCCGTCAAGGAAACACACTGGCTCTCCTATCCGAACTATGCGGCGCTCGTGTCGGGCGACAGTTTCTCGACCGACGATCTCGCTGGAGGCGAAGCGGACCTGTTCATCGCGCTCGATCTGAAGGTGCTGGAAGCCCATCCGGGACTGGCACGCGTCGTCATCGGCTCGCTGCTGAACGCCATCTACAACCGGAATGGCGCGGTCAAGGGGCGCACGCTCTTCCTGCTCGACGAGGTCGCCCGCCTCGGCTATCTGCGCATCCTTGAAACGGCCCGCGACGCTGGCCGGAAATACGGCATCACGCTCACCATGATCTTCCAGTCGATCGGCCAGATGCGCGAGGCCTATGGCGGCCGTGACGCGACCAGCAAATGGTTCGAGTCCGCATCGTGGATCTCGTTCGCTGCGATCAATGATCCGGACACGGCCGACTACATCTCGAAGCGCTGCGGCGACACCACGGTCGAGGTCGACCAGACAAACCGCTCCACCGGCATGAAGGGTTCGTCGCGCTCGCGCTCAAAACAGCTCAGCCGCCGGCCGCTGATCATGCCGCACGAAGTCCTGCGCATGCGCAGCGACGAGCAGATCGTGTTCACGGCAGGCAATCCACCGCTCAGATGCGGTCGCGCGATCTGGTTCCGGC
This sequence comes from Shinella sp. WSD5-1, assembly GCF_963942435.1. Lineage (GTDB taxonomy): Bacteria > Pseudomonadota > Alphaproteobacteria > Rhizobiales > Rhizobiaceae > Shinella > Shinella yambaruensis. The sequence goes on along the minus strand of NZ_OZ012602.1, from coordinate 55,227 downwards.
GCGAGGACATGAAAGCCTGTGTCGGGCAGAACAGGTTTCATCGTGAAGGGCAAAAAGGGAATGACAGCAGCGCCTGAACCCGCGCAACCAGGTGCCGGCGGCGAGCCGGTCCGCGAGAGGATCGAAACCCGCATGGGACGAAACCGCTTGGCGGGTTCGGTGCGCTTCAGCGCATAGAGCCGTGCGGCAAAGCCGCCTCGCCCACGCCCCTCTACCTCCGGAGGGGAAAACCATCAGCGAGATGAATCAATCACGCAGGATCGATTCATGGAAGTCGTTGGACGCTGCTTCAAAACGAAGCGAGAATCCAATCATGGAAAACGAGGGGACAGGCCAGATTCATCTTCACCGTATCGACGCGGCCCGGAACATGCGTCGCTTCTATACGCTTGCGATCCAGCCGACGCTGTTCGGCGGCGCCTCCGTCATCCGCAACTGGGGCCGGATCGGATCTAGCGGCCAGACGATGATGGAAACCTTCGACGGCCAAGAGGATGCAGACAGGGCGCTATCGCGCCTGGAGCGCACGAAACGAAAGCGGGGCTATCGCGACGCCCACCGCGCCAAATAACAGACCTTGAACAGCCCGAGCCTGCTTGTTTCCTGTGGTTTTCTCGCATCTGCCAACACTTCCAGCATTCGCGCCTCTATCGGCGCCGCGTCTTCATCGTCATAGCTGAAGGACAACCACCAGCAGAGGAGACTGTCCTTCATGACTACCACCAACGAAATCGCCGACAAGATCGCATTTGAGCAGAACCTGACCAAGACACAGGCCAAGGCCATCGTCGAAAGCGTGTTCAGCCAGATCGCAGAGGCGGCAAAGAGCGGCGCGGAAACTTCCATCCCATCCTTCGGCAAGTTCAAGATCAAGGACACGCCGGAACGCGAGGGCCGCAATCCCGCAACCGGTGCGACGATCAAGATCGCCGCTTCGAAGAAGCTGACGTTCACGCCCGGCAAGGCGGTCAAGGACGCACTGAACGGCTGAGGCGAGTGGGCTGCTGAGATCGGCAGCCCTATGGAAGTCTCCTAGAAAGGAGGCTCCCCGCTGATACGGCCGTCCTGTTCGGCCTCAACGGCCGCAAGCTCGGCCTGCGCCAGTTCCAGCTCCACCGCAATCTGGCAGCGCTCGCTCGCGTCCAGAACGGCCCTGAGCTCAGCTTTCAGTTCCTCGATTTGCATTTCGAGAGAAATCGTCATCGTCGTCTCCTTGACGCTTGTGAAAGACGACGCCGCGCGTCATCGCGGAGCGGAGGAGTCCAGGATCGCGGAACGCGACCGCCGGAGGCGGCGAGCGGGGGAGCCGAAATGCGCCAGCATTTTGGGGGTACCGCTCGTGCTGGACGCCTTCGGTCCGCCATGGCATTCTCGGACGAACTGAGCAGACCCCCCAGCTCTCCGGATGGCACCCGAAAGGCCGGAAGCGGGCTCGATGCCCGCGACCGGCTTCCTCAGGCGACATAAGAAGAAGAGCCCCGCCCGGTGGCGGAGCTCCTGGGCGTGGCGATCAAGCCTCCCGCTTCGGGCGGTTCCAGATGAGGGCGTATTCGCCTTCCTTCTCGCTCGGCCACAGGGCCGCGGTGATCGGGGCGTTGAAGCTCGGGTCGTCCAGCTTGACCGAGATATATTCCTCGCCGTCGTTGGAGACCGCCTTCCAGCCTGCGCCGACCTCGACACCGTTGCCGGCGGTGATACGGAAGTCCGGGGCGTCGCGCGAGACGCGCTCGATGGGGTTGAGGCGGACCCGCATGCTGACCGTGAGCGTGCGCACGTTGCCGATGATCGAGTTGTTGCCGTTGGTGGTGAATTCGCCGATGACTGCCATTGTCGTGATCCGTGCGCCAAGAGTGACGGCTGGAAACCGTCACGCGCACTTTTTGCCCCTGCAGGGTGGGAGACCCTGCCGCCAACGCGCCGCAAGCGCGGGGGCTGAAGCAGACGGGTGAGGTAAGCCGGGTGCCTTCGGCAAGCCATAAATAAGCAGAACCCGTCAAAGTCGGACGGCCAGGGACTTCCGCCCGTGGCCGGTCCGGCAAGCATGCCTGTTATGGGAAGAATAATCGAACCGATGTTTGAAGCCTCGTTGCAACATGGAACCTGCCAAGCCGGAAGTGGGCAGGTCGGTCGAAAGACCGGAGAAGCGCCGATCTCCGCTGGATTACCGGGGATCAGGGGCGTGCGCGGTCGCGCGCGTCAGCCAGCGGCCCAGCTTGCGGTGGCCGATGGCCGGAGTTCTCACGGGGTAGAGTCGGTCCCTAAGGCAGGCGAAGGGACAACAGGTGAACTTGGGAACCTTGCCGTGTTCTCTCCCGCCGGACGGCGCGAGATGATCGAGGCGACCGATGATCGGCGCGGCTGGGGGCGGAGTCTTCGTAGTAGTCCGAGGGCGGGAAAGCCGTCCACATGGCGAAGGGAGACAGTGAGTGAAGCAAGCCGGCAGGAGGTGGGCCGATGAAGCCCGATGCGGTGAATACCGTGTTCGTCCTCGACATGCAGCGCAAACTTCACAGGTGGAGTGTCGCGGACGCCGACAAGGTGTTCGCGGATCTGTTCAACATCGTATGCGACCGCAGGACGCTCTCGGAAAGCTGGCGACGCTTGTCCCGTAACAAGGGCAGTCGAACACCGGGAACCGATGGCGTCACGCGGAAAACGGTTGAAGAGCGGCCGGGCGGCGCTGTGCAATTCGTCGAGGATATCCGAAATGAGCTGCGCGGCGGCACATATCGGCCCGAGCCTGTCCGGCAAAGGCTGATCCCAAAACCGGGCAAACCCGGCAAGGTGCGTCCACTCGGCATTCCAACGCTCAAGGACCGACTGGTACAAATGGCTTTGAAGCTCGTGCTGGAACCGATCTTCGAGGCGGACTTTTATCCGACCTCATACGGCTTCCGGCCCGGCAGGAGCACCCATGATGCGCTGGCGAACATCCAGCGTCATTTGCACCCCACACCCAGCGGCACCTCCGAGTACCGCTTCGTGATCGAAGGGGACATCAGGGGCTGCTTCGACGCCGTCGATCATCATGTGCTGATGGAGCGAGTACGCTGCCGTGTCGGAGATCGAAAGGTTCTCTGGCTCGTACTCGCCTTCCTGAAGGCCGGTGTCATGGTCGAGGGCTCCGTCCGCCACCCTGTCACGGGCACCCCGCAGGGTGGCATCATCTCGCCGTTGCTGGCCAACATCTATCTGGCTGCCATTGACGAGAGGTATGGACGGTGGTCGATGCGTCCTCGCGAGCGACCGCAGAATGCAGCCGATCGGCGGCTTTACGACCGCCGGAGAAACAGGCCGACATTCTTCGCCGTTCGATATGCCGACGACTTCGTCGTGCTGACGGACGGAACACGTGAGGAAGCGGAGACCGAAAAGCTGGCGCTAGCGCAGTTCCTACAGCAGGAATTGCGCATGGAACTGTCGATGGAAAAGACCAGGATCACCCAGGTTGGGGAAGGCTTCGACTTCCTCGGCTATCGGGTAGTGCAGACCAAGGCTCGCCGCACCGGCCGTATGGTCGGCAATCTCTTCATACCGAAGAGCAAGCTGAAGGATCTGCGCCACAAGATCAAGGTCAGGGTGAAGGAGACACCGACAGGTCAATCCCTTGCCGATCTCATCGAGAGCCTCAACCCGGTCATCACCGGCTGGCGAAATTACTACCGCTACGCCACATGGGCCACGCGGGACTTCTCCGGTCTGGATTGGTGGCTATGGGAGCGCATCGGGCGATGGCTGCGCAAGAAGTATCGAAAGGCGACATGGCGTGAGCTATGTCGCCGCTTCCGTGCAACAGCACCCGACAGCCGCTGGCGATGGGTCGACGGACCGAAATCGCTGCGGTTCTTCCGGGAGGGCGGGTCAACCCGCTTCCCGTTCCGGGGCATACGAATACCAAACGGATGGAACGACCCTGACGAGAAGTTCCGAAAAGGAGCTGATCGCTTCTGGGCATCGTTCGACACCCTCATGTCCGTGTGAGGGCCACCCGTGGCGATAGCCACGCATGGAGAGCCGGTGGCTTGGAAAACTTGCACGTCCGGTTCGGCGAGAGGGGCGCAGAAACCACCTGCCGCGAGGCAGGCAGGCGCTGTGCTCCTACTCTACGTGCGCCAAGAGTGACGGCTGGAAACCGTCACGCGCACTTTTTGCCCCTGCAGGGTGGGAGACCCTGCCGCCAACGCGCCGCAAGCGCGGGGGCTGAAGCAGACGGGTGAGGTAAGCCGGGTGCCTTCGGCAAGCCATAAATAAGCAGAACCCGTCAAAGTCGGACGGCCAGGGACTTCCGCCCGTGGCCGGTCCGGCAAGCATGCCTGTTATGGGAAGAATAATCGAACCGATGTTTGAAGCCTCGTTGCAACATGGAACCTGCCAAGCCGGAAGTGGGCAGGTCGGTCGAAAGACCGGAGAAGCGCCGATCTCCGCTGGATTACCGGGGATCAGGGGCGTGCGCGGTCGCGCGCGTCAGCCAGCGGCCCAGCTTGCGGTGGCCGATGGCCGGAGTTCTCACGGGGTAGAGTCGGTCCCTAAGGCAGGCGAAGGGACAACAGGTGAACTTGGGAACCTTGCCGTGTTCTCTCCCGCCGGACGGCGCGAGATGATCGAGGCGACCGATGATCGGCGCGGCTGGGGGCGGAGTCTTCGTAGTAGTCCGAGGGCGGGAAAGCCGTCCACATGGCGAAGGGAGACAGTGAGTGAAGCAAGCCGGCAGGAGGTGGGCCGATGAAGCCCGATGCGGTGAATACCGTGTTCGTCCTCGACATGCAGCGCAAACTTCACAGGTGGAGTGTCGCGGACGCCGACAAGGTGTTCGCGGATCTGTTCAACATCGTATGCGACCGCAGGACGCTCTCGGAAAGCTGGCGACGCTTGTCCCGTAACAAGGGCAGTCGAACACCGGGAACCGATGGCGTCACGCGGAAAACGGTTGAAGAGCGGCCGGGCGGCGCTGTGCAATTCGTCGAGGATATCCGAAATGAGCTGCGCGGCGGCACATATCGGCCCGAGCCTGTCCGGCAAAGGCTGATCCCAAAACCGGGCAAACCCGGCAAGGTGCGTCCACTCGGCATTCCAACGCTCAAGGACCGACTGGTACAAATGGCTTTGAAGCTCGTGCTGGAACCGATCTTCGAGGCGGACTTTTATCCGACCTCATACGGCTTCCGGCCCGGCAGGAGCACCCATGATGCGCTGGCGAACATCCAGCGTCATTTGCACCCCACACCCAGCGGCACCTCCGAGTACCGCTTCGTGATCGAAGGGGACATCAGGGGCTGCTTCGACGCCGTCGATCATCATGTGCTGATGGAGCGAGTACGCTGCCGTGTCGGAGATCGAAAGGTTCTCTGGCTCGTACTCGCCTTCCTGAAGGCCGGTGTCATGGTCGAGGGCTCCGTCCGCCACCCTGTCACGGGCACCCCGCAGGGTGGCATCATCTCGCCGTTGCTGGCCAACATCTATCTGGCTGCCATTGACGAGAGGTATGGACGGTGGTCGATGCGTCCTCGCGAGCGACCGCAGAATGCAGCCGATCGGCGGCTTTACGACCGCCGGAGAAACAGGCCGACATTCTTCGCCGTTCGATATGCCGACGACTTCGTCGTGCTGACGGACGGAACACGTGAGGAAGCGGAGACCGAAAAGCTGGCGCTAGCGCAGTTCCTACAGCAGGAATTGCGCATGGAACTGTCGATGGAAAAGACCAGGATCACCCAGGTTGGGGAAGGCTTCGACTTCCTCGGCTATCGGGTAGTGCAGACCAAGGCTCGCCGCACCGGCCGTATGGTCGGCAATCTCTTCATACCGAAGAGCAAGCTGAAGGATCTGCGCCACAAGATCAAGGTCAGGGTGAAGGAGACACCGACAGGTCAATCCCTTGCCGATCTCATCGAGAGCCTCAACCCGGTCATCACCGGCTGGCGAAATTACTACCGCTACGCCACATGGGCCACGCGGGACTTCTCCGGTCTGGATTGGTGGCTATGGGAGCGCATCGGGCGATGGCTGCGCAAGAAGTATCGAAAGGCGACATGGCGTGAGCTATGTCGCCGCTTCCGTGCAACAGCACCCGACAGCCGCTGGCGATGGGTCGACGGACCGAAATCGCTGCGGTTCTTCCGGGAGGGCGGGTCAACCCGCTTCCCGTTCCGGGGCATACGAATACCAAACGGATGGAACGACCCTGACGAGAAGTTCCGAAAAGGAGCTGATCGCTTCTGGGCATCGTTCGACACCCTCATGTCCGTGTGAGGGCCACCCGTGGCGATAGCCACGCATGGAGAGCCGGTGGCTTGGAAAACTTGCACGTCCGGTTCGGCGAGAGGGGCGCAGAAACCACCTGCCGCGAGGCAGGCAGGCGCTGTGCTCCTACTCTACTTTCCGGTTTGCTCGAGCCGCGCCCACCGCGGCCTCGATGGCGGTGTAAGGACCGATGGCGATCGACGCCGCACCCCGGGGGGCCGGAACGTGAGTGGAGGACGGCCGGGAGCGGCTTTCTTGGTTACCGCGAGGAATGCGAACGCAGTTCGCAGGGGAAGAAAGTTGCGGACGGCCGTTGCGGGATGGCGATCGAGACGAAGTCGTCCTTCGGTCACACCAGATCCATCGAGGTCTGCGTGGGTGTGGCCCGCTTCAATCGAGCAAGGAACACCGATCATGGCCCGGAGTTCATCGGCGATCCCCGACGGCGACCGCGGTGATGGCACCGCTCTCTCACGATGGCTCCCGTCCGCACGGCTCGCCGTGTCCGTCGATCCCTCACCGACGCCCCATCCGCATCATGTCCATAACGAATGCGCTGGTCGGCGCCGATCTTATGGCGGCTCTTCCATCGCGCGCGTATCCTCGGACAAGCGGGCAACCCGGGTTTCACGGCACCTCCCTGGAGGGCGGTCGAGAGGAAGGAATGGGAGCGCTTCGAAACCAACAGGCTCGCGGCATGCCTATATCGACCACACCAGATCCGCCGTCGCGCGGCGGGGCTCGTTCCGCGTGCCTGCCGACTTCGCCCGCCCGATCAGAAGGGCCTACACGTGACGATCGCCGACACTGCACCGCGCCGTTAGACGTCGCTCGGCGAAATGAGCTTCGGCCCTCTCGTCGGGAGTGTCGGCCCGGGAATCTTCCAAGGCCTCCTGCACCTTCGCCCGAAACCAGCCATCATGGCCGGCCGCGTCAGGGTACGGTGTCGACGTCTGTCTGTCTGAACTCATCTGCCGTCGCCAGAATGGGTACGTTATAATATTTGGCGCATGCATAATGCAGGCAGTCACCGAGATTGAGGCCCCGGCGGCCCGCGCGATAGCGATGCGCGGCGGAAAGAGCGATCCGGGTAGTCGCGTCCGCAGGCGGGAGATCGCGGATTTCGATTCCGCGCTCATCGAGGAACTCGATGACGATCGGTTCTACCTCCGCCACGGCGAGGCCGAACTTGTCGGAGCGGGCAAGGCCGAGCACCGCTTCAAGCACGGCAACCGGGGATGTGAAGGCGACCTTCGCGGACGCGATCGCATTGGAGACACGCTCCGCTTCCGGCTCGTCGGAGAGGAGCGCTATGATGGCGCAGGCATCGACGAACATCAGCTTTCCCACAGTTCGTCGTAGGCTTCGTGCGGAAGCGGCTGTCTCTGAGCCTCATCGAGTTTGACGCCATGTTGTTCGCGGAGCCGGGCAGCGGTTTGCAGCGGCGTCTCCTCGTGACGGCGGCGTTCGATCGCCTCTTTCATGGCAATCACGATCGCATCAGTAATGCTGACGCCAGCCATATGCGCGAACTTGCGCGTGAGCGCGTCCGCTTCAGGATTGTTGACGTTGATCGGCATGGGTCACTCCATGTAGATAAATTCAAGAAATAATGTAGATCGGCTCGCCCATATCTGCAAGGTTTCTCCAACAGATGAATCGAAGCTCGCACGGCCGGATGAGGAAGGCCGGTCGCCCTCCCCATCGATGTTCGGAGCGTCACCATCAGGCAGCCTTCCGCTCCGCATTCGGCTGGAGGTCATGAAGATAGGCGACAGCGCGTTGCGCATGTGCGGCCGCCTGGAAGATTGCCCGGCGGTCACCGTCGAGCAGCTTCAACCACGAGGCCACATAGCTCGCGTGATCGGGCCGCGGCTCCAGCTCGGGCACGATTCCGAGATCGGCGCAGAGGAAACATGCCCCTATGTCGGCACAAAGCTCTTCGCGCGCGCGATCCGTGCGATCCTTGTGATAGCGGCTCAAATCCCGATTCAGCCGGTGGCTTGCGCCGACCCAGTGGGTGACCTCATGTCCGAGGACGGCGTAATAACTGTCGGCATCCCGGAACGTCTCGAAACCCGGCATCTGAATGCTATCGCTGGATGGCTGATAGAAGGCCTGTGACCCACCATGCCGGATCACCGCGCCCGTGTTGGCGAAAAAGCGGTCCGCGTACTCGATGCGCCCGAGCGGCTCTGCGCCCGGTTCCGGGCGGTGATAGTAGTGATCCGGAAGCCCCTCGATTTGATCACAATTGAACACCGTGTACGCCTTGAGGAACGGTATGTCGCGCTCGACTTCACCGCCGCCGGCATCCTTCTCGGTCTTCGTGAAGCGGCTGGCGTAGACGACGGTCGCGCCGCTCTCGCCCTTGCGAACATGGGCGCCGAGTTCGTTCGCCTGGCGCAGCGTCATCCAAGTCGCCGACATGAACCCGCTGGCGATACTCTCGGACCAGAGCAGGAGGACATTCAGCCCCGTATATGGCTGGCCGTTATGGCGCAGCGGCCGGGTGATCCGGCCGGACATGTTGCCGGCACTCCAGGGCTGCACCCACGGGCGCACGCCCTTCTCCAGATCGGCGACAATGCGCTCCGTGATCCGCGCATAGATGTCAATCCTCGCGCTTGCTGATTTCCTGCTCATCCTTCTGACCTCCGTGTGAGGCCGCGCCCATCGCGGCCCCGTCGCGGAGGGTCGATGGCAGGAGCGGTCGGGCGGCATGCGCACCGGAACGGCCGGAACGAAGAGAAGGACGGCGTAGCCGTTGCGCCTGCCGCCGGCTCCTGCAGGACCGACAGAAGGGACGGGCCGCGATGGCGCCTGTCTCTCGCCCCGATTTCTTTCTCTCTCTCACCTCTCCTGATGCGACTTCGCCGCGACGTCGAAACGCGAAAAGCCGCCCCCCGTGAGGAGACGGCTTCTTCCTGGATACGATGAAGGCGGAGCCGAAGCTCCGCCAGGTCGGCCTCAATCGAAGGCCGACATCTGCGCCGCGGCCGCCTTGCGGTCGAGGGACTGGCCCGGATTGTCGACAGGCCGGTCGAAGGGCTTCCATGCTTCGCCAACGATCTGCTCGTAGGCGGCGACGGCACTTTCGGCGGCCATCCGCAGCGCGTGCGCCTGAACGCCCATGTCGGCCGCGAACTCGCGCTTGCGCTGGGCGGCGCTGTCATAGCCGACGGGACCGTCGAGATCCTCGTCGCGCGCATCGGCGACACCCTTAGCGGTGGCGTCACGCGCCTCGCTGACGGCGCGGGAGTAGAACTGGCCCGCGCCATGAGCGGATCCGACATACGCTCCAACGATGCGCTGCAGATGGATCTGCATCGCCCGTTCGCTTAAGCCCTCGGAGAGTCCTGTGGCGGTTTCGATGATCAGGCGCTCGTGCATGTCGCGGATGCCGTCGCTGTCGAGAATGGCGGTCCCGAAGCTCTCGGCGATCCGGAGCGCCTGCGCTTCATCGGGGCATGTGAGGCGGACCATTTCGATGGTGGCGCCCTTGCGGAGCTGGACGACTCGGGCGGATTGGCGGGACTGGGTTGCGGACTTTGTCATGGTGGTTTCCTTCTCGGTTTCCCCGAAGCGGTTCGGCCCCCTTGGCCGATCTGCCCTTCGGTGCGGTCAAGAGGAGCCGGCGCAAGCCGGGCGTTTCAGGGTCCGGGCAGGCCAGATCGAGCGGAGCCGGTGCGCGAGCAAGCGGGTCTTTGAGACCTGCGAGGCCCGCGTTCCTGCTCTGCGACAAGCGGCATGACCGGCCGCCCCGCGGCGCGACAGCGGCCTTGAAACGACCGGCAGCCGGTTCAGACCGCAACGAAACCGAAGGGCGGAACGGCCAAGGGATCGACATCGGATGCCAGAGCCGAAGAGGAAACAAGGCAAGGCGCGCCAAAACCAATTCCCATCTGCCGGAAGAGCTTCGCTCACCAGGACCGGAATGCTTTGACGGCCCTCCTGATGTCCGCTGGTCTGCGAGGCGCCCTCGATGGGAAAGCGGCGGTTTGCTCTCGGCGGCTTTCCGCGATAGATGCGCTCCTGACATGCGGGACCCTTGCAAGGTCTCCCAGGGAAGGGGCACGACAGATGAGCGACCAGAGCAACGACGATTACGTCTATGACGAAGCAACCGGGGAATGGCAGCCGGCCTCCGAACTTGCCGCGGAGAAGGCGAAGACAGCCGAAGTCCGGGATGCCTCCGGCAATATTCTAGCCGACGGCGACTCCGTAGTGCTGATCAAGGATCTGAAGGTCAAAGGCGCCGGCCAGACACTGAAGCAGGGCACCGTCATCAGGTCGATCCGGCTCACCGATAATCCGGAAGAGATCGATTGCCGCCACGACGCGATCAAGGGGCTGGTCCTGCGCACGGAATTCGTGCGCAAGCGCTGACGGGATGCGCTACCGTTTGGGCAAGCGGTAACGATCAAGCCAGGTGGGGCCGTGCGTGTTGCGAAGTCGGCGTAATATCCCGACATCGTCATGGGGCGCTTCGCCCATCCAGGCGTTGTTCAGGATGCGCTTCCACGAACGCCCGTGTCTGGCGGCATAATGCTGAAGGGCATTCACCTCTTCCTCGGTCAGAGGTGGAAGGGGCTCGGCGTCGAAGCGCCTCATGGCGCGCTCCTCTCACGACGGTGATGACGGCATCCTCGTTCCGGACCCCGAGCGGAAGCATTAAATTCCGGTCGCGCCTGGAAAGCGGCGATGGCCGCCTCCTGGCGCGCGAGCTTGCGAGCAAGAGCATCGATCTCCGGCTGCCGTTCCGCGGTGATCGCCGCCAGACTGGAGCGATAGCGGGCGAGGAAGGCTTCCGGCGCGGGCGGTTTACCCCGCCGGTATCCGCTTCGGCGCCGCCCGAGCGACGGGATGAGAGCCGTCATCTTGGCGGTAATCTGCCGGTCGATCATGTCGAGCTGGCGTTGAGTCTGGCGGCGGGCCTCTTCCATCCGGAAAAGCAACTCCTGACGTTCCGGGGACCGGGTCATGACGTCTCCCTCCCCTGCCAGACGACAAAGCTCGATGGCCCGTCATAGGACCGATGACGATCGACATCGATGACGAAACCGAAGCGGCCCGGCTCGTATTCACTAGATGGCACGAGAAACCGTCGTTCCCCGGCATTGTGCTCCCGCTTCCCGCCACGCGTGGCGATCACTTCGATCATGCCGGGATGATGATCGGAGCGAAGGGCGGAGATGACGATCCAGTCACCGGCATGGGCCGCCTCGAAAGCGCGACGGTCCTTCACATGGGACTCCCCCGGCGCAAGGGTCGTGACGAAGATCGTTTCCCAGGCGTCGGGCCACCATTCCTTGATGGACCGTTCCGCGCACCGGCGTTCGAACGCGGTGAACAGATGGGGGAAGGTGATCGCGACGATCGCCCAGGCGGAGTCCTCCTCATAGAAGCCGTCTTTCGACCGCAGCAGCGGGTGAACCTTTCGGTTGCGCTCGGCCGAGAGCTTGAAGCCGCCGTGCCCGGCGGTGGAATGGCACTCGATACCCTGCGCATAGACGGTCGTGCGCTGCGGCATTCCCCAGGGCGTATGGACACGGGTGAAGATCTCGCAGCGGCCAAGTGCCTGCCGTTCGCGCTGATGTTCGGCGTTCTCGATCACGCGTGCACGAAACGCCGCCTCGTCGGCGAGTTCGCCGGAATGGCCGTAGAAGTCGGATCGCCGCCACTCGGCAAGCGGCCGGGCGATCTTACCACCGAGGCCAAGATAGTGCCGCCCATTACGGCCGGGCACCATCGCGAACGCCGTATCGGCGACACGGGCGACCGGAAAGCCATCGGCGGATCGCCCAAAAGAGACCTCCGGATATCCGGAGGTGTCATTGGCTTCGGTCATGACAGGGCTGGTGTTCATGCTGCCGCCCTCCCTTCCACGACGTCGGCAGCGACCTCGTCCGCAGTGACGACCTCCAGCACGGCATGAGGATAGCCGTGTCGGGACAGCCATTCCTCTGCGGCTCGGCGGTTCGCTGCGAGATGGACGAGCTCGGCATTGTCGCCGGCGCGATCGAACACGCGGCAACTGCCGATGGCAGGGCGTTCTGCAATCGTGAACGTCAGACGGGTCTCCAGCGAGAAAGTCCAATGAACGCGGATTGTGATGACGCAAGCAGCACCTTGGTCGTCTTCATGAAGCGTGAAGCTCGCGGGCAGGATGCTGCTGCCTGAGCCAAGTTCTCCCTGTTTGCGGATCAGGCGGCCGCTGCTGTTATTGCTCTGCCATGCAGACAGCTTCCTGCGATGGCGTTCGGGTGGCCGCGGCGCGCCGTCCGACCAGGCGATGATCGAGCCGATGGGTGCCATGAATGCGATATGCGCGGACATGCAAGTTCTCCCTAAGTTTCGAGGGTTGCGCAAACGAAACCGCCGCCGATGGAGATCACCGGCGGCGGAACATCATTCGGAAGGAAGTGAGGCGTGCGGCTATTCCGCCGCGATGCAATAGGCCTCCTGCTCATCGTCGAGATCGGTTGCATCAGGAGCATCGTCTGACGTGTCGAGCAGATCGGCTTGACCCTCGAACGGATCGAGAGCTTCACCTTCATCTACGACGCTCCCATCAATCGGAGCGCCTTCGCCTGGATCCGTCTCCGCATCGACCGCGGCGCCCTCAACGGGCTCGCCGTCGAGGCCATCCTCTGCGGCGTCAACCTGGGCTTCATCATCGTCAAGAGTATCGGCTTGGCTGATCAGATCGGCGACATCATTCGAATCGGGCGCGAAGAGCGCCGACGAATGGACGAAATGGCCTTCCTTGAAGTGTTCGACCAAAGCCGCACGGGTTTCGCGCACCTTTGGACGCGGCAGGACATTGACCTCCTTCGCTGCCGATTCCAGCGCCTGCCGCGACAGGCACAACAGGAAGTCTTCCGAGCCCATGTTCGTGAGATACCCGTCGGCGCCGATGGCATCGCCGGCGATGCGGGAAACGACACCGCTGTTCGAGATGCCGCGGCGGCAGGACAGGACGTCGATCAGCATGGAGCGGGCGGCGACGCGCACCGTCTCCATATCGAAGGAAAGCTTGCCGTCCCCGGAGAAGAGGCGGGCGGCATGGCGCCGGAAACGCTTCGGTCCGAACACGGTGTCGTTGGAGCCAGAGTCGACGCGGACATTCTGGCCGGCAAGTGAGAGAACGAGCAAGGCCATGAGCATGTCGTCCTCGATCGGCGCGCGGCCGAGCGCCTCATGCAGGGCGTCGGTGCGGAAATCGCCGATCATGTCATGGCCCTTCTGGGTGACGTCAGGGCGCGGCTTCGGCGTATCGATGATCCTGCCGTCATGGAGAACATCGCCCTGCCCGCCTGTCGCGGAGACGCCGCCCTTGCCTTTCGTTTTGCTGTCCTCCGGCATGCGGAAGGCAACCGACTGCACCTTGCCGTCGCGATCGAGATACATGGCCACATGGTCGGACTTCGACGGCTTGCCGTAGACGCGTTCCGCCTTCTTCGGCAGTTCCGGTTGACCCCAGCTGTTGACCTCGACGATCGCGCCCTTCTTCGGAAGGTTATTGGTCATCCATTCCTGCTGGGCGCCGAGGAAAGCCTCGACATTGGTGGTATAGCGCGTGTCTTCGTCGGCCGGCGAAAACAGGTCCTCGACCCACTCGATGCCGTAGGCCGCGGCGAGATCGTCACCGAAGCTTGCATCCTTCGCATACATGCGGGTTTTCGAGAGCGCACGGGAGATATTGTACCAGTCCGCCCGCTCGTTCTTCTTCGGCTTGTGCGCCTTCCACACCTCTTTCTGTTCGTCGAGCGCCGCGGCGGCGACGGTGCGGAGCTGCTGCTCGTTGGGCATGTCGCCGAGCGCCATGTGGTCGAGCATGGCCGGCAGCACGTTGGCGAGTAGCCTGAGTTTCCTGATCTGGCGAACCGGCAGGGCGAGCGCAACGCCGATCCCCTCCTCCGTCCAGCCCAGCGCAACGAGCCGTTCTATGCCGCGCCACTGGTCCACCCCGTTGAGAGGTTCTCTCGCGATGTTCTCGACCATCGAGCGCATGGCACCGTTATCGTTGGCCGCCTCGCGGACGATCACCTCGATTTCCTCGAGGCCGGCGGCGATCGCCTGTCGGACGCGGCGATGACCGGCCTGGATGATATAGCCGTTCCCACCATCCGTCTGCGGCGACACGATCGGCGGCTGGATGATGCCGACCGCCTTCACCGTCGCCAGAAGCAGTGCGTCAGCCTGCGGCGACGATTTGGAACGGCGCGCGTCGTCGGGATTGTCCTTCAGCGCGCGGGGATCGAGTTTGAGGATCTGCATGGGATTTGCTCCTTCCGGGGTTTCGGAACCGGCACATCGCCGGCTCTTGTCCGCCTTCAGTTCTTTCCGAAGACATTTCCCGGACCGCAGGGCGGGCAGACCGGCGCAACTGCGCCCGAGCGGCCCTGCCGGTCAGGGCGAGCGGGGCGAAGCCTTGCGAGAACGACCGGCAGGGTTGCGGAGGGGGCGGTTGAGCGCCAGCGGCGACGGGTCGACCGCTCTGCGAAAGGGTTTTCTCCTTGCTTTCCTCCTCTTACTTTTTCAGACGGGTGAGGGAAACGCGAGGCAGCACACACAATCGAAGGCGCCTGCAGGTTCTGCCTGGCCCATGGTGTAGGGATTTATCCCCTCTCGGATTCGTCGTTGATATCCGTCTCCATGCCGGGCATGGTGGCCGATAAAGAGCGGACATCCTTAGCTGTGACCGTGCTGTCCTTGCGCTCCACCACATACTGAAGGCGCAAAGCCGGGCTGAATTACCGGGCAGGCGGGATCGGCTATATTGCTCAGGTGCAGGAAGACGTCGGAACCACTTGACCTTGCCTGTCTGCGTATGCGTATCACTGCTAGTGGGGTTTTATCAGCGATTGTTTCGCAGCCCATGTTTCATATTCCCGGAGGAGGTCCTCGACTACCGACCACTGCGGATATTTGCTCCGCAAGAGTTCATCGTGCTGGTCCAAGCACGGTGACTCTCGCATAGCACTTTGCCGGAAAGGCTCGAGGGCGCTGTGGCGCATCAAGGCCAGGCATTCAGGCGACGACAGATCGCGTGGCAGGTGTTCCAGCAAGCCGCTGACGATGATCACCCAATTGTTGACGACAAACGGACGACCAGCTTCCTCCACCTGAGCTGTGATCTCCTCCAACATCGACAGCAGCGCGACAAACCGCACGGGCCAGGTTTCGGCAAGGAATTGCGGCGCCATCATCTCGATCGTCCCGCGAATTTCCTCGGGTAGTGCGTCGCAGAAGCCGAGTTTCGAATATTCTATCCGCGCCATTGACTGATCTTGGCATCCTTGACAGCAGATTTCCGCTCTCCGTTGAGGCGCTCCTGCGTTGCCCATCCTTATCCTTCGAGAGCGAGACAGGGCAAGGTCAGAAGCGACGTCAGAAACGGGGCTAAGCAGCAATTTCCTCGGCCTCGGCATCACCGCGCGCAGACTTCGCCAGCGCCTCCTCGACCTCACGCAACTTCTGGCGCTTCTCAGCCAGTTCGTCGGCAAAGGCGAAGGTGCCACCCTGACGCGACTGGTAGGAGGAAAGCCGCCGCTGGTACTCATCCAACCTCAGGCGATAACGTTCCCGCTCCTCTTCGAACCCGCCGAGTGCATGCTCGAGGCGGGAGATGGCCCCAAGCGGCGTGACGGTCACCGGCAGATCGATCTCATAATCCGCGCCGGTGCGCTGAAGCAGGGTCTGGTAGTGGTAGTTGTCACCCCGGCCGAAGCGCTCGCCTTCATAGGTGAGATCAAAGCCGCCGATCGACGCGATGTGAACCTCGCCCTCTTGGCCGAGCTGGACGAGGGTGAGGATCTCCTTCATCAACGCCCGACCGGCATCCTTCCGCTCCGTGTATGGCTTGCCCATCACGGTCATGGTGAAGGCATCGCCGGAGGTCGGAACCAGCCGTTCGATGTCCTGGCCGATTTCGCCGATACGGCGGTTTGCCGTCTCGATTTCACGCTCGGCATCGCGAAGCTGCCGGCGCACGGCGAACAGGTCGTCGTCATGGGCGGCGCGCAGGCGCTCAAGCCGGGCAATATCGGCTTCCAGGCCCGCTTTCTGCATCAGGCGCTCATCACCACTGGCAATCGCCTTGGCCATGGCGAACTGGTTGGCCTGACCTTCGTTCAGATCCTCCAGCCGGCGGATGGAAGTATCGCCGGACAGTGCCGCGGCGATAAACCGAGCCTTGCGCTCGTTCTGCTGCCACATCGTTGCGTCGACGCTTCCCTGCGTGGCATAGGCGAAGATATCGACTTCGTCATGCTGATTGCCCTGGCGCACGATACGGCCCTCCCGCTGTTCGATCTGCGACGGCAGCCACGGCACATCGAGATGATGCAGGGCCTTCAGGCGAAGCTGGGCGTTGACGCCGGTGCCCATCGTTTCGGAACTGCCGATCAGGAAGCGAACCTTGCCGGCGCGGACGTCGCCGAACAGGCGCTGCTTCGCTTCGGTCTTCTTGTAATCCTGCATGAAGGCGATTTCCGATGTCGGCACGCCCATGCGGATGAGCTCGTCGCGGATCCAGCGGTAGGCTGAGAAGCCGCGGGTCTTCTCGACATTGGTCGTCCCGAGATCGGAGAAGATCATCTGCGCCGCACCGGGCAGCTCGTAGACTTTGCCGTCCGGGCGGCGATAGCTGTTCTCCGAAGTTTCCCTCCAGATACGGAAAGCGTTACGGACCAGCAGATTGAGCTTGTTCTCCGGCTCGTCATCTATTGCCGGCATGACCAGGCGGAGATCGATCGCGGCATGGCGGCCATCGGTGATAACGGACAGCAGGATGTCGTCACCGGGCTGCGCCGGCCCCTCGCGCATCTCGATCGCCTTGATGCGGGTTTCGAGGATCTGCTGGTAGGCTTTGAAGGCAGGCGTTGGCGCAGCGGTCAGGATTTGCCGCTTGCCCGTCGCGATCTCCGGCACCCTGACGTGCGCTTTAAGATCCTCCGGCATCACAACGTCGGCGAAGGCCCGAAACATAGCAATCAGTTCGGGGACGTTGACGAAACTGGCGAAGCGGCTGACCGGCTTGTATTTGCCGGATGGCTGAAGCTCCAGTTCGGTGCGTTCATCCCCGAAGTTCGAGGCCCAGGCGTCGAATTCGTGCAGGCCGCGCTCGCGCAACGCCTCGTAGCCGAGCAGGCGCTGGATCGAGAACATTTCTCCGAGCGTGTTGGTGATCGGGGTGCCGGAGGCAAGCACGAGCGCCCGGCCCGGATTCTTCGTCTCGATGTAACGGGATTTCACATAAAGGTCCCAAGCTTTCTGCGACCCGTTCGGATCGACCCCCTTGAGCGTCGACATATTGGTGGCGAAGGAGAGTTTTCTGAATTCCTGCGCTTCGTCGACAACGATCTGGTCGATGCCGATTTCGGAGATGGTCAGCAGATCGTCCTTACGGGTGGAAAGCGCCTCCAGCCGCTCCTGCAAGCCCTCCTTCAGCCGCTCGAGCCGCTTGCGGGAGACCCGGTCCTCGTCATCAACTTTGGTCAGCAGGTCCTCGTAGAGCTGCAGCTCGTCGTGGATCATCTGTTGTTCGAAGGCGGATGGCACGCCGATGAACCTGAACGCGGAGTGCGTGATGATGATCGCATCCCAGACCGCCGTCGCGGCTCGCGACAGGAAACGCTGACGCTTGTCTTTGGTGAAGTTGGTCTCATCAGCGACGAGAATGTTCGCTGAGGGATAGAGCGCCAGAAACTCGCGCGCCGCCTGTGCGAGGCAGTGGCCGGGAACGACCAGCATCGCCTTGGCGATCAGGCCCAACCTCCGCTGCTCCATGATGGCGGCTGCCATCGTCATCGTCTTGCCGGCGCCAACAGCATGGGCAAGATAGGTGGAGCCGGAGGAGATGATCCTCCATATGCCGCGTTTCTGGTGCCCATAAAGAACGAAGGCGCCAGAGGCGCCGGGTAAATTCAGATGGGAGCCGTCGAATTTGCGCGGCGCTATGTTGTTGAAGCGGTCGTTATAGACCCGCGCCAGCCGGTCGGTGCGATCAGGGTCGGTCCAAACCCAGGTCTGGAAGGCATCCTTCATCCGCTGGAGCTTGTCGCGCGCCGCTTCGGTATCGATGACATTCAGCACCCGCCGCTCGCCATCGGCGTCCTTGATGGTGTCGAAGATCTGCGGCACGCGTGAATTCAGCGCATCGGCAAGCAGTTCGCCGGCATGGCGGCGGCTCGTGCCCCATTCCGAGGTGCCGGCGGCGCTATAACCAAGTTGCCGAGCCTCGACCGTCCATGATCCCAGTTCCGGCAGATGATGAATGCGGATATCCGCCCCCATCATCTCGTACACGAAGGCGACGACATCGGACGCCGGGATCCACGGCGCTCCGAGGCGTGCGGTAATATCCGACGGACGTAGATCGGCCGGCTGGACTTCCTGTAGCGCCCGGACATTACGCAGATAAGCGGTATCGAGCGCAGCGGCGGCTTCAGCGGCCGCAAACTTGGTGCGGACCGGGCCGGAAAGATAGGCGTCGGAGGTCCGCCACGACCCATCCGAGGGATCGCGGAAGATGGCGTCGCCGAGGTCGGCGATGACCGCATCGGGGTCACGATGCAGGAGTTCGGCGATATGGTCGACGTCGACGCGGCCGCGCTCGTTGAGCACCACGGCGAGCGCATCAGCCGCGGACGTAATCACCGGGGTGGCCGGAGGTGAGACCACCCGTTCGGAGAAAATGGGACCCGGTCTGGCCGTATCGGTTTCGAGGTCGTAATCCTCGATGGAGGCCACCAGCCAGCAATCGGGATCGTCACGGAAAGGCTGAAGGTTCGGTTGCCGATGTGTCTCGCGAACCTCGCCGGTTTCCTCATCTTCAGAGATCGATACGGTAGTGTGGTTGATCGGTCCGAAATCACGGACGAACGAGGACCAGGCGATGCGCAGGCGCACCTGAAGATCCTTCCACGGGCGATCCTGTTCCTGAGCCTTCAGCACCTCCCGCAGAGCATCCCGGACCGGGATCAGCTTTTGGATGATGCGGACATGCTTTCCGGACAGGCATTCGCCTGGCTGCCTCTCGGCAGACCGCCCCTTGCGAACCTTGATCGGAACCGGAGAGCCCTCGACCATCTGCATCAGGCCGTGCCTGGCATCGATGAAGAAGCTGCCCTCGCGAACTTGTCTCTTTCCGGGGCGAAGATCGACGATCTCCCCGAGCTCGTCCTCCAGGTCGATGTCGATTGCTGACGGCTCGCCGTCGTAGCGATCTTCCGGAAGAAGAGAGATGGCAGCATTCAGCGCCACTTCGAGATCGACGCCGGCGCGACCACGGCACGTATAGGTCTCCCCGAACGCACCCGACGTCAGGGCGTGGTCGCCAAGCACGAAATCAGGATGCCGTGCGAACCAGCGATTGATGCGAATAGCGCCTTCGTCTTCTGTTGCCGGGCGGACTTCATCCACGTCGAGCCAGGTCTGGTCGCCCTCAGGTTCTCCAGCCTTGCGCCTGCGGAAGAACAGGATGTCGACGACGACGTCCGTGCCGGCATCGCGGCGGAAGCTGCCTTCGGGCAGACGAATGGCCGCAACCAGGTCGGCCGATCTGGCGATATGCTCGCGGGCTGTCGCATCAACCTTGTCCATCGTGCCGGAACTGGTGACGAAGGCCGCGAAGGCGCCGGGCTTCAGGAGATCGATGGACCTCGCGATGAAGTAGTCGTGCAGTCTGAGACCAAGTGACCGATAGTGCCGGTCCGAACGCACGATGCGATCGGAAAACGGTGGATTGCCAATGGCGAGATCGTAGATCGGCGAGAGATCGGCGCGCGCGAAATCCCCTTCGATAATCCGGGCTTTCGGCTGCAGGAGCTTTACGATTCGCACAGTCACCGGATCGAGTTCGACACCGGTTACATAAGTGTTGTCGCGATACGCCCTCGGCATCAGCGCCGGAAACAGGCCCGTTCCGATGCCCGGCTCCAGTACGCGACCGCCGCGCCAGCCCATGCGCTGCAATCCCGCCCAGATCGCGCGGACGATGAACTCCGGCGTGAAATGCGCATACTGCGTGCAACGCGACAGGCTGGAATAGTCGCTCTCCGAGACGGCACTTTCGAGCGACGAGCCGAGATCGTCCCACCCATCCCGGAAACTCACCTCGCCCGGACGGCGGAACATGCCGTTCGCCAGCTCGGAGGCGCCGAAGCCGGTGAAACGGATCAGCCGCTGCTGATGCTCGCGCGTGACGGGGACCTTGTTCCGCTCGATCTCATTGGCGATCAGGATTGCCGCCACGCTCAATCGCGCACGTTCCTTCCACGACGCAGCAAGGCCGCGATCCTCCCCATCATCGAGGTAGAAGTTCGTGTGCTCCCCTTGCCGGCGTGGTGCTGAGCGCAGGGGCGGCGCGATCGGCAGCGCCGGTGCGGGCGCAGGCGGCGTCGGATCGGGATCGTCGTCATTCGCAGGTTCGGGGGCCGCCTCGCGCGCGAGACCACCGAAGGCCGTCACGCCCAGGCCGAGCCCTGACGACAGGGCTGTATTCCCGAACATGTCGAGGGTGCCAGACGGATCAAGCGAAAAAGGATCGTTGGACATGAAAATGCTCTCCTTGAAAAAGGGGCGAGCGCCATCGTTCCGCTGGAGGTGAGCCTCCGGGCGGGGCGGTCGCGAAGTTGTTGGAAGGGTGCGCCGCGTCAGCGGCGGATCACGCTGATGGATATGGACGTGTCGTCCATCACGATCCGCAGATGCGTCGCGTCGGGCTGAGCCGCGACGAGCTGTTCGAGTTCTACCGCGTCGATGAATTCGACACCGTCATCGCCCCCGAAATATCGGCGCTTGTAGTGCCAGTAATCCGGATTGCTCTTCGGATCGCATTCCTCGGCATAGATGACGAGCGGACGCTGTCCCTCGGCGAGTTTTCCGTTCGAGAGAAGGTAGACGCTCTCGTCACCGACCAGCCACAGGCCGGCTCTGGCCTCGGCTTCAGGGGATATTCCCTGATACGGAATCCGAAAGCCGCCGTTTGCGGCCGCGTCGGCACGGCCACGCGCCAGAACGGCGCAAATGTGCGTGAGTGAGAAAGTGAACATGCCGCCCTCCGTCACGCCGCGAGCGCGTCGGGCAGGTAACGCAGATGTACCGGCAGCTTCGCCGCGATCTCCACGTCCGTCAGGTCTTCCAGCAGCTTGCATGTGGTGCCGCCTGGTCTGGCGAAGAACATCACCGTGCGTTTGCCACGATCAGCCTCCGGCCAACGCTCGCCGGCATAGCCACGATAGTCGTCAGCGGTGCTGCTCCAGATATGTTCGAGACGCTCCTCGCGCGTCATCGCCCGAACAGGACGGGATTCACGCTCGATGATGGCGGTGCGCATGCGCTCGGGCGAACCCTTGTCGATCAGGTCGCAATAACCGTGGAAGTGCCGGATACGCCCGTCGATCGACAGCGTGAAAAAGATGCTGGTGATCGAGCCGGTGAGGAATTCGCGCATGGCGAACATCTCACCCCGCATCCAGAGGGGCGGCAGGATCTCGAACATGTAATCGTGGCAAGCCTCCCCGATCTCGAACCATTCGCCGCGATAAAGCGCACTGTCGTCGCACTCCCATCGGTTCGGGCGCTGCGCATGACGGTCGAACATGCGGAACATCTGGCGGCGATCGGCGATGCCCTGATAGACTTTACGGATGGGAGAGAGGTTCATGAGCGGGCTCCTTTCAGCCTCGTCGGGCTGAAGCGCGGCTCATCTTTGCGATGACTCCATCTTCTCTTCAGCCCTTCCTGACCCCTCCCCCGCGGCCGCCTCTCCGTCCGGTCGGGTCAAGGGCCGGCTTCAGCCGGGCGAAGCTTCACCCTTGACGCGGCCGGCGGGCATGCGGCAGGCCTCCCCTACCCACCCTTCTTTCCTTTTCTTCTCCTTTTCTCTCCTGCAATGCGTCGTTCCAGTCCTCAGCCGGCGGCGTCAGGCGGAACCAGTCGCAGCCGGCATCTTCTGCGATATCGCGCAGGCGGCCGGCAAAGGCCTCGCCCTGACTGTTGGCATCCGTGGCGGCGACGAGCTGCGCGCCGGGGCGCGCGGCGAGCACGCGAACCGCGGCTTCTGTCGTCGGCGACCATCCCCCGCCTGTGCTGAGATAGAGGCTTCCCTCTCGCATTCCTTCGAACGCGGCCAGGCTCATGGCGTCGATCGCCGCCTCGGTGACGCAGAGGCGTGAGGCGTCGAGGGCGCCGAACCGGAACAGAACCTTTGACCCTCCTGTCGAGAAGCCACGCCAGTCGGGGCCGCGCTCCTCCCAGCCGGTGACGCCGCCATCGGCATCAACATGGGCGGCCCACATGCTGCCGTAGGGACCTTCCCGCAGCACATCGCTTTGGAGGGCGGCACGGATGATGGTCTCCGGCAGGCAGCGTTCAGCACGCAGATAGCGCCACGTCATCGACCCTCGCCAAGGCTTGCGGCGTTTTGCCCACCGCTCGGGGATGGTCGCGGCCGGAACGGGATCTCGAGCTTTTCGGGTCCACACCGGCTCTTTGGCGACAAAATGGACCAATGCGGCGACCTGGTCGAGCGCTTCGACGAAGGACACTCCTTCGAGATGCGCGGCGAGACTGAAGACGTCGCCTTTCGCGTCGGACAGGGGATCGAACCAACCCCGCCCGTCATGGATGACGATGGCGATTTCCGCACCGCGCCGATATTTGACCGCCTTGCGGGTGCTCTCCTTCACGTCGACCGCAAAGCCGGACTGCTCCAACACGACGCCGCAGAGAACACGGTCCCGCAAGTCTTCCAGTTCTTTTTTCTCCATGCTTTCTGTCGGCGCTCGCACGTCCGCCCTTCTTGTCCGTTTCCTTTCTCCCCGCAGTTTGCGGGACCCCTTTCCGGCGGCCCGCGAAGAGCAAAGGTGGCAAGGGCGCGGCCGGCAAGGTGCAGATCTGCACCTTGCCGAGCTGGCCGTGCCAGCCGCGGCGAAGCTTCCCTTGCCGCCTGCCGCTCGCAAGCGGCACCTAAAAAGGGGAAAGCCGGCTCAATGAGCCGGCCCGTATTCGAAGGGATCGAATTCGGCGATGGTCTCGACCTCGCCGTCATCGAGTTCGTCGCTCGGGAGAACGCCAAACTCGTTTCCGGACCTGAAGAGCGTGACCGGGACCATCAGAGTGCGGGCAAGTGCGAATGCGTGGCGTTGAGCGAATGCAAGATCCTGTGCCATGTGAGAAACCTCCGTCCGGAGCGGGCCGATCCCGCTCGATGGCTCCTCGAAGGACCGGGGACGGTCGCGATCACCGCGAAGGCGAAGCCGAGCGGCGGCAGCTTGCTAGCCGACCCTCAACGGGTTGATCGTCGGAGATCCGGACCTGGTCCAGGACGCCATCCATAAAGAGCGGGGTTGGTTTGCTTCGGAGGGCCAGGCGGTTCTTCCAGCACAGATCTTTCACCGGTTCCGCAGCGACAGCCACGACCCGGCGTTCTTTCCATCAAGCGCCATGCAGATGCTTAGCGGTGACCGGCGCCTTCCTGATCGGCAATCGCCTTGACGGCCTCGACCGGACGTTTGCTCTCTTGCAGCAAACGATTGGCCGAAGCGGAGACTAAGCACGATCTTTAACCTTGTTGGACGTAGGTGGTCCGGTCGCGCCTTAGGGCCTGCGGCGGAATGATGTCGCGGGTTTGGAGCGGCGTCCGATAGTCCGAGCGGCGGTGAGTGCGACCAAAGCTACCAAAGCTACCAAAGCTACCAAAGCTACCAAAGCTACCAAAGCTACCAAAGCTACCAAAGCTACCAAAGCTACCAAAGCTACCAAAGCTACCAAAGCTACCAAAGCTACCAAAGCTACCAAAGCTACCAAAGAGGTGTAAATTTTTCAGTTGCGCACGGTCAACCTCAAAGATGGCGAAGCTGTTGGCGTCCTCCACAAGCACTTCATCTCCCCATGATACGCAAGCATGGTCGATCGCGGCATCGCGGTCGCGTACCAATCGGATGCTGTTGTCATTCCGGTCGAGCACTTGCCGATCTATACCCCGTTTCAAGATGACCCCGGAGAACTCCTCCAGGATGGAAAAGAAAAGGGGCTGTCCGACCGGAAGCGCAACGTCGGTCGTATAGGTCGGCTCGTCTCGGCCGGTGAAAAAGCGATTGCCTTCCGAGGTCAGATTGAGAAAATCGTATGTGAGCGCATCCTCGTCATCGCGATCCAGTAAAATTGGCTCCATCTCAAGCGGCACATTAAACTGCTGCTCAAGATACTGCATGCGGTGGCGCGTAGCGCGCCGGCCGCATATGGCGACAGCGGAATCGTGGCGCGTCAATTCCGATTTGGGATCGCGCCAGGCTGACAGCCAATTGAAGGAACCGTCAACGAAGATCCTTTCGTCGACAATGAGCGACTTATTGTGGGCTCCGCGCAATCGGTGAACGGTAACGCCCAAATCCCGGAGCATTCGAATGCCCTCGGCAAAAGACCGCTTGTATGTCTCGAACAAGTCCTCAACTTTGCAATTCTTGTCGACCTGCATCAGATTGAACTCATAGTCGGTGTAGAAATGTATCTCTGCCCTTCTTGCCGCGCCCATCAACTCCGTCCACATCGTCGCCAAGGCTCCGCCGGTGATCCACGGTGAAGAAATGATAACCTCGTGCTTGGCGCCTCGCAGACAGAACGCCAGAAATTGAGACAGTTGTTCCGCCCCGGCAACGAAGGTACTGGAACACTCGCAGGTGCAGTCGAAGAGGTTGTGCTGGCAGGCACGGCAATGGAAGTTTCGCGTCATCGGATCGATCTTTTACTCATTGGTGATAATCGGTTTGACCTAGCAACATCCCGTTGAAAAATGGCGAATATCCATGAGCTATCTGCTACCCCAAACATGTTCTCTTTGACCTGCTCTTCGATGGGTTCATGTCCCGGCAGGTAGCGCTTAAACCCTGATGACTGATCGCGTTCGAACATACCGACCTGGATTTTTTGCTCGGCTCCTTCCCCAAGGAAAATGGAAGGTCAGGCTGAACGTGTCGTTACCAGCAGCCTTGCAGCTCGATGTGAACGGCGCCCTCGATCTTCCTTGCCTGGATGTCATAGCAATTTCTGTCACCAAGGCATTGCTGTGGCACTCGGTTGAAGTCCGCTCGCGTAAAGGGATTCATACCCTATCGTGCCTCGGAGAAGAGGCAGCAACCCGGCTTGCGGCAAACCTTTACAGCTTCATCAACAGCCACCTCTTCGACCTGATCAGCTTTGACACCGACCGCTTGAGCGAGGTGGATACGAAACTACAGACTATCACCGAGGGTAACCGGCAATATCTGGCCCATGCCGACCTCGCCCGTGCGATTGCGGGCGTAACCGGTGAAGCCGCGGCCGCGCTTTCGCACCCTCTGTTCGACCCGGAACTGATGCCGGCCACCCTGAAAGCGGTGCTGCCCCGATCGCTCGCGTTCGTTACCGATCCGGACGTGCGCCACAGATATAATGACGCGTTTGTCTCAGCTGAGCTGTCGAGATACCGGTCGTTCTTTGACAATTTAGACGGCCGGTCCTTGTCCGATCAGCAACGCGAGGCATGCATTCGACTGGAGGACAACAATCTTCTTGTCGCCTCAGCGGGGTCGGGCAAGTCCGCAACCATGGTCGGCAAGGTCGCCTATGTCCTCGACAAGCAGCTCTATCGCCCTGAAGAGATTCTCGTCCTTGCCTTCAACAAGAGCGCCGCTGACGAGCTAAAGAAGCGGATATCCAGACAGCTCGCGGTAGATCCAGGAAATTCGGAATGTAAAGTGACCACGTTTCATGCGCTGGGTCGCGGAATTATCGAGGAGGTCGAAGGCCGTCCCCCACAGCTCGCCGACTGGGTCGAACACCCTGCCGGCGAAGCGAAAATCATCGAACAGATCATTGACGATCTGCTGCGATCAGATGCGGAATTCGCCGATCTCTGGGTCAACCTCCTCGTCCTTCATCCCAAGGCGGATATCCCGGTCGAGGTGTTTGGTTCTGAGGCTGACTACGAGCGCTATCTGTCGGTGCGCCGGCGGAAAGGCAATGCGACCATCGGCACGATGGCCGGGATACATGTGAAGTCGCTCCAGGAGCAGACAATCACGAATTGGCTGTGGCTGCATTCCGTCGAATTCGACTACGAACGCCAGATCCCGATCGAAGAGAAAAACGGGCAGATCCGGTACGTCCATCCGGACTTCTATTACCCCACCAGCAAGACGATACACGAGCATCTGGCTATCAATGCCGATGGCTCATCACCCTTCACAGACTACGCCACCCATGCCGAACACAAGCTGGCCGGCTACCGCAAGGCGGGGATGGACGTTTTCCAGACGACGTCTGCACAAGCGTGCAATGGATCGCTGATTGAGGAACTCGAGGCGCAGCTCACGAAACGGGGCATCTCGTTCGAAAGAAAGAGCTATACGGCGATCGTCAAAGCCCTCGAGCCTGTTGTCATCAAGCACTATCACAAGCTGATTGCGGTCTGCATCAAACACATCCGCGCCAGTCACCTCACCCTGGACATGCTGCTTGAGCGGGCCAAGGCGCTCCACGACCGCACCCGCGCCAAAGAGTTTGCTCAGGTCGTCTGGAAGATTACCGAGACCTATTCCCGGAAGCTTGAAAAAGCCAATCGCATAGACTTCGACTCGATGATCGCCAATGCCACGCGGCTCGTGGAAGCCGGACAGTATCAGAGCCCCTACTCCCTTATCCTGGTCGATGAATTTCAAGATATTTCCGAGCCGCGTGCGAACCTGATTAAGGCGCTGAAGCATCAGAAGGCATTCACCAAGATCTTTGCGGTTGGCGATGACTGGCAGTCCATCTATCGCTTCGCCGGATCGGACATAACGATCTTCACGCAGTTCGAGGCGAATTTCGGGGCAAGCTGGCAAGGTCGACTGGAGCAGACCTATCGTTGCAACCAGCTCATCGCCGAGACGGCCGCCAGTTTCGTGCAGCGCAATGCCGCCCAACTTAAAAAGTCGGTGCGATCGACACGGCCCGCGATTGCGCGGTCGATCCGGGTCATTCCGACCGACGGTGAAGGGGGCAAGCCAGATTTCGCCGATTCATGCCTCCGATTGCTGAAGCGCCTCGACACCTTCCTTGGCGGGATTTCCGTACAGTGGCGGAGTGATGGACACCAGAAACTCAAGGTCATGGTGCTGTGGCGCTACAACCAGCTGGACCCGTTCAGGGGGGCGACACCAAAATTCGAGCATATCGAGGTGTCGGGACTGTCGTTCCATCGAGCCAAGGGACTTGAGGCCGACTATACGATTCTGCTCGATGTCAGTGAAGGCGACTATGGGGTGCCAAGCCGGATAGAGGACGACGAGCTGTTCAATCTAGTCATGCCGCGACCGGAGACATTTGAGTTTGCCGAGGAGCGCCGCCTTTTCTATGTCGCATTGACCCGCGCAAGCCGCGGCGTGTTCCTGCTTACGAACAGCCGTGAGCCATCCAGATATATTCGGGAGCTCTCAGAAATCGCCGGCGAAAACTTGCGTTTCGAGACCATTGATGGTGATACGCTAAATCAATGTCCGGCGTGCGGCGTGGGCCAACTGGTAGAACGGAAAGGTCGCAACAACGGCCGCTTTCTCGGGTGTAACCAGTATCCCGGCTGTGACCACACGCAGCGACGAAGCGCCGAATGAACGAGCCACGTCGCCTGCGCGGCTGCGCGAGGTCTGCAATCGCTCTTCCAATTGATCGTGTCGGCCGGAAACAACTGCTCTACCGGCCAGATCGCACGATACCGAACGCATTTCGCGTCGGCACGGCCGATGCCAACCATTCGCGTTTTCAGCATTCGTCAATGAACATACGGAGCGTTTGTCCGAAATTTGTATGTATATTTCGGACTCGCCTTTTGTCCGAAAAAAGTATACATCTTTCGGACATGGCAGCCGACTCACCCGATCTGAAATCAGCAATGCTCGAACGCATACGTGGGGATTCACCGCGCAAGGTTTGGACGCCTAGCGATTTCGTTGACCTCGCCTCGCGAGATGCGGTCGACAAGGCGTTGCAACGCCTAACAAAAACAGAAATCCTCAGGCGGATCGATCGAGGACTTTATGACCAGCCTGGTTTTAACAAACTAACTCAAAAGCCCAATCCTCCCGATCCGCGCTCTGTTATCGATGCCGTTGGGCGCCGCGATCAAACCCGTATGCTTGTAGACGGAATGACTGCAGCAAATGACCTCGGTTTGACAGACGCTGTTCCTGCAAAAATTATCGTCCATACCGATGCACGTCGGCGACCGATCAAGCTCGGCAATGTGACGATCACCTTTCGTCCAACAGCCGCCAGCAAATTGTTCTGGGCCGGACGACCGGCAATGCGGGTCGTTCAAGCGCTTTACTGGATTCGCGATATTTTGCTCCGCGAAGGTGAAAGTGACCGCGTGAGCGGCAAACTTGCCAAGCTTTTCGAGGATCCTGCGGTCGGCGCGGCCATTAAAGCCGATTTGGCAGCGGGCATTACCGCGCTTCCGACATGGATGTGGACATTTCTCAAGCCGCTCATCGAAGGCGAGAGGGGCGATCATGATCAGCATGTCAGTAGCGATCGCACTGCAGATGATTACGACGCCGACGATCATCACCGCAACGACGATGATGGACATCGCCATGGCGATCCTCGCCTGAAACGTAAGTCGGTCTCGACCCGCATAACAAGCAACAAACGCAGTCACTCCAGGCAATGAAGAAATGAATCCAGCTTATGACGAGGTCCTTGCAGCTGGAGAAGCTGCGATGTTGAGCGCCTTCGATACGACGGCGCAGCGGCTCGGCACGGCCGCCCAGAACATAGAAAAAGACTTTTGGGTCTGTTGGACCCTAGATGTCTTATTCAACGGATTAAACGACAGTGGTCCTCGCCTCCTCTTCAAAGGCGGAACCTCATTATCCAAGGGATTCGGTCTAATCAGCCGGTTCTCCGAAGACATAGATGTCACGGTATTTAGAGATGACATTGGCGAGCCGGCGACCATCGAGGAACTTGAGGAGCTCAGTGGAAAGAAACGCAAAGCACGTCTCGAGGCGATCAAGGATGCCTGCAAAGCCTACATTAACGGACCCCTGCGCGACGAATTGACGAAAATTCTTGCGGACCGCCTCAAGGCCGCCGGCGCTGATCCCTCAAACGCGAGGATCGAAGCCGACGACACCGATCCCGATGGCCAGACCTTGTTGATCTGGTATCCGGCAGCGACACCACGGTCGGAGTATGTGAGGGCGGCCATCAAGATTGAGTCAGGTGCAAAGTCTGCGCTTGATCCCAATAGCGAAGTGCCGATTAAACCCTATGTCGATGACGATCTTCCGGCGCTTGACCTGACGGTGCCAGCCGTGCGGACTGTCGATCCTGAACGAACCTTTTGGGACAAGGTCGTCATTGTCCACGGGCTGCGGCGGTGGTTCGACAAGCGCGGTGAACTAAAGGGCGGTGGCCAACGGGTTTCGCGACACTACTACGATCTGCATCGGCTCGTCGCGACACCGGTAGGAGCAGCGGCCATCAAAGATAGAGCGCTCGGTGAAGATTGCGTCGCGCACGCCCGCATGTTCTTCAATCGGCCCGACTTCGATCTCGCCAGCGCTGTTCCTGGCTCCTTCGCACTTGCGCCGCACGACGCGATGATCGAACAGCTCCGCATTGATTACCGGGCTATGCAGGGCATGATCTTCGGCGACCCGCAGGGGTTCGAAGCCGTGATCGACAGCATCGCTTCGCTTGAGGCGAGTTTGAACAAGAACGCAGACTAAGCGGACGGGGCTATGAAGAGGTTGGAGGGAGTAGTGGGGGCGAAACCGGAGCCGGAAGCGCATCGTAACGGCAACACGGTTGTAGCTCCGCTGCGCAAGCGACGACTTACTGGCGAGCTTTATGAGCGCGACAGGAGGGTGGAAACACTCATCGCCGAGTTGGCCGCGCTGCCACGCGACGAGTTAATCGGCAGAGCTGCAATTACGAAGCGCTCCGAGCCGGGATATGTACCCAGCGAGTGCCTCGTATATTTCATCCGCGCTAGTCGTCACGACAATAACGAAACATGGTTCGAGCGCCTTTATCGTATACTTATGGAGCGGGTGCTCCGTAGCGTGCCCAAACCGGAGAACTCCGACGGCAAGACTGAATCGCTGACGCGCAGCGTGGTGCGTGACAAAGTCTTCAGCCGGTTTGTAGAAATTCTATCCGCAGACCGAGCATCATACGTCGACAAACTCGATTATTTCGAGGTGCGATTCGATGGCGCTGTGGCGAGCTTGCGACGCGATGCTCAGGAACAGGCTTGGCGCGACGAGAACAGATCCAAGCCTCTCGAATATGACGAGGAGAGTGGTGAACTGTCAGCAGAGGTCGAGGCAGCGGCCGGAGCCCATGATCCTTTCGCCGCATCGGATTTTGACGATCCGTCTTACCGGTCGCGTTTGGATGCGGCGATTGAAGGTTTACCGCCAGAACAAATCAGGATCATACATATGCTGAAACAGGGCTTCCCAATAGATTCTAAGGAGCCAGACGTCATGACCATCGCCAAGGCCCTAGGTCGTTCCGAAAAAACGATCCGAACTTATCGCGACAAAGCGTTTGCAGCGTTGCGGGTGGCTCTGGCCGACGGTGAAAAGCAATGAGTCCCGCCGGCGAACGCCCATCCCGCGAAGCCGTGCTCGACGCATTCGCAGTCGAAAGCGAGCCCGATCGCTCGACCCTCGAACGCTACCTGCGTCTTTACCCAGAATACGCCGCAGAACTCGTCGATCTCTCGCGCGAACTCAGCCGCGAGACCTCGGAAGAGGCCGCGCCCCCTTCCGCTGCGGATCAGGCGCTGATTGATGCCGCCTGGTCGCAACATGCGAGGGCTCTGCCCGAGGCAATTCCAGATCCTTTTGCGGCTCTCACAGCCGCTGACTGGCGCACTGTCGCTCACCAACTGGACATCCCGCGCCAGGTCGTCACGGCACTGCGTGAACGGCGCGTGTCGTTTCTCAGTATCCCTCGCCGTTTTCTTGAAAATCTGGCGATCGCAATGCGCTGCTCCGTCGCCCAGCTGGAGTTGTCTTGGGGAGCCACCCCACTGGCTGCGGCTCGTAGCTACAAGGCTGACGGAAAGCCAACCACGGGTGAACAGGTCACTTTCGAAAAGGTGTTGATCGACGCCGGCATTCCCGTTGAGAAGCGAACCCGGCTTTTGGGGGAGACGGACTGATATGGACAGCGTGGAGCTTGCCAGGCAAGTCGCCGCCGAGCTTCACGCTCACCTTGTCGAATTCGGCGCTAATCCTTGGGCACCATATGAATTCGTCGTCGCCGAGGCCACGCGGCGGGGGATTGACGTTGAGCCGACTGCGGCGGGTGCAGCTATGCTCAACGGCGGTCGCGCGACCTTCATAGCCGCCGACGATCTGATCCTTCATGAGAATGTCGGCTCTCTATTCGAGAAAGCCTTCCTTGTTGCGCACGAGATCGGGCATGTCGAGCTTGGCGACGATCCGGACGATGAGTCTGCGCCGACGATCGACCCCGCCCGCGCCGCCGAACCATCACCGGTCGGTATTGATCGGGTTGTCGACTATGGGCGCAAGCAACGGCGCGAAGTCCAGATGGATCTGTTCGCGAGAGAGCTGCTGCTTCCTCGTAGTGTCGCCCGACAACTCCACGTAGCTGGAGGGCTTTCTGCTTCTGAGATTGCCGAGAAGCTCGGTGCGCCGTTCGAGGTCGTGGCGCAACAGCTGCTTGATGCCCTCTTGTTGCCGCCCTTCCCGACCAAGCCGACGGCAGCGCATGAGGAACGGCCCTTGAATCCCTTGCAAGCAACGGCGGCGGGGCATCGCGGAGGGGCCTACCTGCTTGAAGCAGGTCCAGGCACTGGCAAAACCCAGACGTTAGTCGCACGCGTTGAAGGCCTCCTCGCAGACGGTGTCGATCCAAGGCGCATCCTGCTTCTGACGTTCTCGAACAAGGCAGCGGGTGAAATGGCCGAAAGGATCGCACGCAAGAGGCCCGACGCAGCGGCCGCAATGTGGATCGGCACGTTTCACGCCTTTGGCCTCGATATCATCCGCCGGTTCTATGCGGAGCTCGGCTTACAAAAAGATCCACGGATGATGGATCGTACTGAGGCAGTTGAGCTCCTAGAAGAGGAGTTTCCGCGTCTGAGGCTGGCTCATTATCGTAACCTGTATGATCCCACACAAATCATCTCCGACATGCTGGTTGCTATATCCAGAGCAAAGGATGAGGTGGTCGACGCCAACAGTTACGCCGCGCTCGCTGGCGCCATGCTAACGAAGGCAACTGACACCGAGGCCCGCGAAGCGGCAGAGCGTGCCGTCGAGGTGGCTCGTGTCTACGCGACCTATGAGCAGCTCAAGCGCAACGCGCATTGCATCGACTTCGGTGACCTTGTCGCGCTGCCGGTGCAACTGCTTGAAAAGGATGCGGCCATTCGCGAAACACTCCAGGCACAATACGATCATGTCCTAGTCGATGAATATCAGGACGTGAACCGCAG
The DNA here is from genome assembly GCF_963942435.1 of Shinella sp. WSD5-1. GTDB lineage: Bacteria > Pseudomonadota > Alphaproteobacteria > Rhizobiales > Rhizobiaceae > Shinella > Shinella yambaruensis. The sequence goes on along the minus strand of NZ_OZ012602.1, from coordinate 22,472 downwards.
CAGTGTGAGATTGTTAAGCGCAATACGACCTGACGGTCGCAATCTTTGGGTGGTCGGCGACGCCAAGCAGTCCATCTATCGCTTCCGTGGAGCCTCATCCTTCAACATGACTCGCTTCGGCAAGGAAGACTTTGCCGGCGGCAAGCGCGGGCGTTTGAAGCGCAACTATCGTTCGGCGTCAGAGATCGTCAACAGTTTTTCCAACTTTGCTGTCACGATGCGAGCAGGTGACGCCGATAGTGGTCTCGAAGCAGAGCGGGACCGCAATGGGCGTGGGCCAGAGTTGCGCACGGTCAAGCGTGCCGAAGAGCAGCAGGTCGCTTTAGCGGACGCGATCGAGGAACTCCGCCGCGCGGGCCACGCCTATCGCAATCAGGCGGTTTTATGCACCGGAAACGAAAAGCTGTCGAGGATCGGTCAAGATCTCGAACGGCTCGGCGTGCCGGTCCTATTCCTGGGAAGCCTGTTTGAACGAAGTGAGGTCAAGGATCTTCTGGCAATCCTATCGATCCTCGTTGACCGGCGCGCCATGGGTTTGGTACGAGTCGCCTGTTGGCCGGATTTCGCGATGTCTTTCGCAGACGTCGCCGAAGTTTTCGAGCATCTGCGAACCACAGATCCCGCTCCGGCAAGTTGGCTTCAGCACGTCGATTTAATCCCAGGCGTGAGTGTGGCTGGACGCGAGGCACTCGGCAAGCTCTCAGTTGCTCTCGCAGCCTTCGACGAAGCCGCCTCGCCCTGGACTGTCCTCTCAACACTGCTCCTCGATCGCACGCAGATTGCGGCGCGTCTCGGGACATCGCTGGACCTCGGCGATCGAACCCGGGGAATTGCTATCTGGCAGTTTCTCAACTTCGTGCGAGTACAGCCGTCGGGGCGCGGACTACCTATCACGCGCCTGCTTGATCGCGTGCGCAGGCTTGTGCGCCTCGGCGACGACCGTGACCTGCGTCAGTTGCCAGCAGCAGCTCAACATCTTGATGGTGTGCGGCTGATGACTATTCACGGCGCCAAAGGCCTGGAGTTCGAAGGCGTGCATATCCTGGGTCTCAACAGCGATACGATTCCACGCACGCCCCCTGCCCCGCCCTGTCCGGCGCCCCCGGGCATGATCACAGGTTCTGAAGGCAGCGTACTGGAAGCATTCCGAGCGGGCCAGGCCGAGGAACAGGAGTGCCTTTTCTATGTTGCGCTCTCGCGCGCTCGCGATCGCCTGGTCCTCTATGCGCCGACACAGAAGAGCAACGGTCACAATCGGCCGCTCTCGCCATTCCTCGATCGTCTTGGGGCGTTGACGCGCAGCTCGATCGTGCCGACGCGGCCACTTCCGCTGGCGGCCGAAGCGCGAGGTGTCGAATTGATCATCGACGGACGGCTTCGCTTCAGTGGACCGCAAATCGCACTTTATGAATCATGCCCTCGCCGCTTTCTTTACACGCACATCCTCCAGGTCGGCGGCCGTCGAACCGCTACCGCCTTTATGCACTTGCATGAGGCAGTTCGCTCAGTCGTCGGGGCGATGATTGCAGCCGATCTGTCACCTTCCGAGCAGGACCTCCAAAATCGTGCTGAAGCAGCGTTTGCCAGCCAAGGGCTCTCAGATCACGGCTATCGCGCCGAATTCCTCGACCTGGCCATGGCGATGCTGCGCTTCTTCCTGTCCAGCCGCGCAGGAGCCGTCGCGGAGCCTTCCGCAGCGGTCAGCCTCACAATTGAAGGTGAGGAAATACTCGTCCAACCGGATGAGGTGCTGGTTCGACCCGACGGTGTTCGCGCCGTGCGGCGCGTCGGCACAGGTCACATGCGATCTGCGGAGAGCAAGGACGTCGGCGCTGCGGCGCTGATCCTCGCGGTCAAGCAGGCCTTCCCCGGCGCCGTCGCTGAACTGGTTCATCTCTCCGATGGCGAAGCGCGTTCGCTCTCATTGTCGGATCGCGAGTTAACAGGGCGCAAGGACAAGCTTGCAAAGTTTCTTGTCGACATTCGCGCCGGCCGTTTCCCGGCTGACGTTTCACCATTCACCTGCCCGAACTGCCCAGCTTTCTTCATTTGTGGACCGACCCCCGAAGGCCCCTTGAAAAAAAAGTTTGCCTGACCTTACCGGTCGGCCAATCTCGCTCCGATTGGATCTTTAGAGCCGCGGCGTCGCCACGGCGCAAATCTAAGGAACCAATCTATGAGTACACAAGAACTTCTTGAATTTGACGATGTCGGCGATGCGCTGCGCGAAGGCCGGCCGCTTCGTCCGGCGCGGGTTTATCGCTTCCTCCTCGCTGAGGGCGATCTCAATTTTCAGCACCGTCAGGTGACCGATCCCTTGCCGCTCGGACGTCAGTTGCTCGAAGCTGCCGCCCTCGACCCTCGGCAGGGTTACAGTCTTTTTGCGATTTTGCCCTCGGGCGATTTCGAGGACGTGCGCTTGAACGAGCCCTTCGATCTGCGCGAACGCGGAGCTGAACGTTTCATTGCTTTTGAGACGGACCGCGACTTCAAGCTGATCCTCAATGACGACGAACTGCGCTGGGGCAAGCCCGTTATCAGCGGCGCGGTCCTCTATGGCCTGGCCAAGCCGGGTGATAACGAGGCGGTCTTCCTCGAAGTTCAAGGCGGTGAAGATCGTCTGATCGAACACAACGAACTGCTCGATCTGACCGGCGCCGGCATCGAGCGTTTCATCACCGCTCCGAAGCCGCCAATTACCTTTGAGATCATCGTCAACTCGCGCCTCCGCACGGTGGACGAGCGGACGGTGACGTTCGAGCAGATCGTCCAGCTCGCCTTTCCGGGCCAGCACCCGCCGAACGTCGTCTTCTCGATGACCTACCGGCATGCGGCATCTGCGCCGCATGCCGGAGAACTCGGGGCCGGCGGCTCTGTCGATGTCAAGAAGAAGGGGACCGTGTTCAATGTCACGCGCACTGTTCAATCGTAATCCTGACCTCAAGCGCCTGATGGACGAAGGCTACTTCGTCCAGCAGCGGGGCGGCTATCTCGTCATGCGCGAGATTCCTTATGTCGATGAACGCCGGCAAGTGCGCACCGGCACCTTGATCTCCAGCCTTACGCTGGCCGGAGATCAGACGCGCACGCCTGACACACATGTCGTCCACTGGGACGGTGATTTCCCATGCCACGCCAATGGCGCACGAATTCAGGGGATTTCGCACGCCAACGGCGCCTTCGACCTTGGTCACGGCTTGAAGGCGACGCACAGCTTCTCCAGCAAGCCGGAAGGTGGCTATACGGACTACCACCACAAGATGACGAGCTACGCGAACATAATCGCGGGCCCGGCGGCTGTGCTGAAGCCCGGCGTGACAGCTCACACTTTCCGTGAGCCCGAGCAGGAGGAAGAGAGTGTCTTCAACTACGTCGAAACAGCCTCCGACCGCGTGGGTATCGGCATGCTGACAGAGCGGCTCGTCAATGAAAAGATCGCCATCATCGGGCTCGGCGGCACCGGCGGCTATGTTCTCGATCTCGTCGCAAAGACGCCGGTTCGGGAAATCCATCTGTTCGATAGCGACGAGTTCCTGACCCATAACGCGTTCCGCGCACCGGGTGCTCCGAGCCTGGAGGAACTGCGGGAAGCACCCAAGAAGGTCGAATACTTGAAGCGCATCTACAGCCGGATGCACCGCAACGTCGCGGCGCACGACGCCGCGCTGAGCGCCGACAATCTCCACGTTCTCGACGGCGTCACCTTTGCATTCCTCTCTCTCGATGCTGGAGAGGCGAAACGGTTGATCGTGGAGAAGCTCGAGGCGATCGGAGCCGCGTTCATCGATGTCGGGATGGGGCTTGAGCTCGATGATGGGTCGCTCGGCGGCATCCTGCGGGTCACCGCCAGCACGCCGGAAAAGCGAGATCACGCGCGGCAGCGCATCTCCTTCGTTGGCGGCGGCGCCAAGGATATCTACGCATCCAACATCCAGGTCGCCGATCTCAACGCCTTGAATGCCGTTCTCGCGGTCGTGAAATGGAAGAAGATTCGCGGGTTCTATCGCGACCTCGAGCGCGAGCATCACTGCACCTACACCACCGACGGCAACATGCTGATCAACGGAGACTTTGCGTGATGCGGCACCAGCGACTCGACCATCGTTTCATCGAACACATCCCTGAGCGCCTGGAGCCAGGCGTGCTCTATGTTTCGATCGAATATGCGACATCGGCCCATAGCTGCTGCTGCGGCTGCGGCGAGGAGGTCGTCACGCCTTTCACGCCGACGGACTGGAAGATGACGTTCGACGGCGAGACAGTCTCGCTTCGACCGTCGATCGGTAATTGGACGCTGAAGTGCCGGTCGCACTATGTGATCGACCGGGGCAAGGTGATCGAAGCCGGTCCTTGGAGTGAGGAGCAGGTCGAAGCCGAGCGACGTCGCGATCGCGCGGCCAAGGCCCGCTTCTATGGGCAGCCGCCAAAGGTCGCGCCTGCCGTTCAGCCCGCTCCGGTGAAAGTACAGCACAGTCTCTGGCAGCGCCTCTGGGCATGGATCTCGGGACGCCCTGCAAAATAAACTTGTGAGTTACATTTCCGCGCAAGCATTTCGCGCGGAAGTGTACTTTCGAAACATCACTAATACCTCATAGAAAAGATGCAGCGCACTCAACTTCGAGAGAGTCGTGCGTCCGTAAGCACGTAGGTCGTGAACCACGCCTCGGCGAGGATCAGCCCAGTAAGGAAAGCAGTATGACCAACTCGAGCCGGTCAACACTCGTCGTTCATGGTCGCCTCGCTATGCGCGAAGCCCGCCTCGCTGCGGCCCGCGGCGCCTGCCACGGCCTTCAGATTATGTCCTTTGAGCAAGCTGCGGTGCGGCTTGCCGGGGGATTCGCGCGGCCGATCGATGAGGAAAGCCTGCGCACGGCGATCCAAGCAGTTCTCCCCAGTACGCCAATGGGGGAGTTGGAAAGCATCAAGATGCTGCCGGGCATGATCGGGGCAGCGGCGGACACACTGCACAAGGCTTGGCGCGCCGGCATCGATCTGGCCGCTCGGGCGAGTGATCATCCGCGGCTGTCAGCAATCTCCCGGCTGGAAACCGCAGTCCTGGCGCAACTGCCTGCCGGAATGATGCGCCCGGTCGACATCGTCGCGGCAGCACGTAGCCGCATCGCCCATGCACCCGCGATTTTCGGGAAGATCGAGATTGTCGGATTGACAGAGCTTTCTCCATGTTGGCGTCCGCTGATCAAGCAACTGGCCGAGCGCCTTCCGGTTCAGTGGACGGCCGGTCCCCGGTCGGTCCCGAGCTGGCTAACCGAGAGCGGCGTCGCCGTTGTGCGGGGCAAGGCTGAAGCGCCGGCGGTTCGGTCTGTCAGCGGCGCGACCGCGTATCACGAAGCCATAGAGGCCATGCGCTGGGCTCGCACCTTGCTTGGCTCTGGCATCTCACCGTCTGAAATCGCAATCGCCACGGCTTCGCCGGCGGATTATGACGATCATTTCCTAGCGCTGCGCGCCGACGCCAATTTCGATCTGCATTTCGTCCATGGTATGCGGGCGGTCGCGACACGAGAAGGCCAGGCGGCTGCCGCACTTGCCGACATCGTTGTGCGCGGGCTCTCACAATCCCGTCTGCGCCGCCTTGCCACGCTGTGCCGAGAATCGGCACCGTTGACGATGCTTCCCGACGGTTGGCTGCGCGTTCTGCCGAACGATGCACCCTTGTCGACATCTGCCGCCTGGAACCGACTGCTCTTGCGCCTCAAGCCAGCAGACTGGCCCGATGCTAAGGATCACGCACCAACGCTGCGCAAGGCGATTGACATATTGGCAAAAGGACCCGCCGCTGCTCAGGAGATAGGCAATGCCTTCCTTAAAGGTCGGTCATTGGCCATCTGGCGCAAGGCGCTGCTCGCCGGGCCTGCCGAATCTGTCGATGTCACGCTCGAGGCGCTAAAGCAGGATGACGGGCTTGAGGCTTGCGTGTCGGTTGTCTGGATGCCAGCAAGCGCGCTCGCGGCCTCACCCCGGCGCTTCGTTCGGCTGATCGGTCTCAACTCCTCTCGTTGGCCGCGCGGGATTGCCGAGGACCGGCTGATTCCCGACCACATCATTCCGACCGCCGAGCTCGACCCGCTTCCGGTCAGCCTCGCAGATCGCAGGGATTTTGAAACAATTATCGCGACTACGTCGGGCGAGGTCGTCCTCTCTCGCGCCCGTCGCGACAGCGACGGTCGTCTGCTCGGGCGCAGTCCGTTGTTTGCTGCCCATGGCGACGAAACGTACCTGCGTCGCAACGCCATTCCCGAGCACGCATTTAGCGAAACCGATCGATTAATGGCGCGACCGCAAGAGTTCGCAGCGGTTGCCCAAGCGATCGCTGCCCGCAGTTGCTGGCGCGACTGGCGCTCGCCTGACATCACGTCCCATGACGGCCTCGTGCGACCTGATCATCCGCTCATTCTCACGATCCTTGCGCGAACGCAGTCGGCCAGTTCGCTGAAGACGCTGCTGCGCGGCCCAATTGGTTTCCTCTGGCGCTACGCCTTCGGCTGGCGCGCACCGCAGAGCAGCGCCGAGCCTCTTGTGCTCGATGCCCTCGCAGCAGGCGATCTGATCCACCTGGTATTGGATCGCGCTTTGCGGACCCTCGAAGCGGCCGGCGGTCTGTCCTCCGCAGATGCGTCCGCGATCGAGAGAGCCGTGGCGGAGGCTGCGGATGCGGCCGCAATTGATTGGGAAAGTGAACGCCCGGTTCCTCCTAAAGTTATCTGGGAGCGAACACTCAGCGACGTGCGCCTTCTGGCGGCGCGGGCCCTCTCTTACGGCGACGAACATCTACCAGCAAGCCGCTCCTATAGCGAAGTTCCCTTCGGAGGGGCCGAGCCGAAGTCGACGGCGGTGCTTCCCTGGAATGCGAGCTTGCCTGTCCTTATCCCGAATACGGGCTTTCAGATCGCGGGCTATATCGATCGGCTCGACATTGCCGGCGACGGAAGCCGGGCGCTCGTTCGCGATTACAAGACTGGCAAGCCTCCTAAAGGCGAAATTCGACTGAATGGCGGGCGTGAGCTGCAACGCTGCCTCTACGCCTTCGCCGTGAAGGCGTTGTTGGGCGACCAGGTCGCGATTAGCGCGTCGTTACTTTATCCGCGCGAACCGCTCGAAGTTCGGCTGGATGATCCGGAAGCCATGCTGGCTGAGATCACGCAGTTCCTGCGGGCTGCGCGTAGCGCGCTTGCAAGTGGCGCCGCATTGCCGGGTCCGGACACGGGCGGTGACTACGACGACCTCGCATTCGCCCTGCCGGCCAATGCCAACGCAACATACTGCAAACGCAAGCAACCCGCCGCGAGCGAGCGGCTTGGCGAAGTCGCTCAGGTGTGGGAGGCGGAATGATGACCATCATGCAAAGAATCCTCAAGGATGACAGTGCCCGGCGCGATGCCATCAGCGGCCACGAGCGTTCCATCCTCGTCGAGGCAGGAGCAGGTTCTGGCAAGACAGCGGTTATGGCCGGCCGCATCGCTGTGATGTTGGCACAGGGTGTTGCACCTCGCGCGATTGCCGCCGTCACCTTCACTGAGCTCGCGGCGAGCGAGCTCCTTTCCCGTGTTCGGGAGTTCGTCAGCGATCTTGCGGTGGGCCACATTGCACCCGAACTTCGGGTGGGGCTTCCAAGCGGTCTGTCGCAGATGCAGCGTGACAATCTCATCGCAGCGAGCGCCGCGATCGACGAGATCACCTGTTCGACAATCCATGGGTTCTGTCAGCGTTTGATCAAGCCCTATCCGGCAGAGGCTGATATCGATCCGGGTGCCACGGTCATGGACCGCAACCAGGCCGACCTCACCTTTCTTGAAATAGTGGATGGCTGGCTTCGAGAGAGGTTGTCCGGCGACCATGATGGCATCCTCGCCGAAATGGTTCTGCACAGCCCTGGCGAGACCGTGGCCCTGATGCACAGGGTCGCCGAAGCGCTGCGCCGGCGCAGGAGCCTCGTCGCTCCGGCGGTGATACCGCTTGCGGACCATTTGGAAGCGTTTCGGCAGGCGGCTGATGATCTCTCCGCCTTCATGCAGACCGCCAGCGTCCGTGAGCCGGAGACGGAGGTCTATGCGGCACGCTTTTCCGAAATGGCTGCGCGCTTGCCCGCCGTGTTGAACGCGGAAACGCCTGCCGGCTTAGTCGGGCTGCTGGTCTCGCGCCCACATCCCGACTTGTGCACCAAGGCTGGCGACTTCTCCTCCTATCGCAAGAAGGGCAAATGGGCGGCGGCGGCAAAACAGGCGGGGCTTTCCAAAGCCGACGCCGACCGGTTGAACGATGCCGCAGAAGACTTCTTTGACGCCTGCTGCGCTGCGTGGACCGCCCTCCTTCAGTCGGCGTCTGGCCAGGTGCTCGCAGCGCTGATCGATGAAGCACGGCTGATGTTGGACCGGTATCGAGAGCACAAGCGCGCTAGCGCCCAGCTCGATTTCGACGACCTGATCTACGCCGCACGGGATCTGCTGCGTGACCATGAGGCCGTGCGACGGGCGCTCGGGCAACGGTACGCGAAGGTCCTCGTCGACGAGTTCCAGGATACCGATCCGCTTCAGGCGGAAATCTTCTGGCGGCTCTGCGGTGACCCGGCGGAGGATCCACGAGATTGGGTCAGCTTTCGAATCCGGCCTGGGGCGCTCTTCCTCGTCGGAGATCCCAAACAGGCGATCTACCGTTTCCGCGGCGCCGACGTCGGCGCCTATGTCCAGGCGCGGACGGCCTTTTCGGTGCAGGATGCGGACGGTCTTGTGTCGATCTCGACCAATTTCCGGTCCTGCGCCTCGATCCTCACATTCGTCAACGAGCGCTTCGAGGCGATCCTGTCAGCGGACGGACAGCCCGGCTTCACCGCACTCGATCCCTTCCATGACGACCGCGGCGGCGTCTGTGTTGCCGCGCTCGACATCGCCGTCGCCGACGAGAATGGCAAAGCCAGCGCCGAACAGCAACGCGATGCCGAAGCCGACGCTGTGGCTGAGCTGTGTGCTCGCTTAATCGGTAGCCATCCCGTTCTGGATCGGAAAGCCGGCGCGGAACGCCCCTGTCAACCGGGTGACATCGCTCTTCTCGCGCCGACCGGCGCGGATTTGTGGCGTTATGAGGAAGCCCTTGAACGGCGCGGCATTCCGGTGGCAACGCAAGCCGGCAAGGGCCTTTTCCGCCGGCAGGAGGTGCAGGATCTTATCGCACTGACCCGTGCGCTGGCCGATCGCCGTGACACTCTGGCGCTGGGGGCGCTGCTGCGCGGCCCGCTGGTCGGGCTCAGCGAAGAAGAGTTCCTGGACGTGGTCTGGGCTCTCCCCCGGTCCGAGGAGGAACCTGACCGAATCCCCCGCCTCGACCTTGGCGTCGACCCGGCGGCAATCAGTCATCCGCTAGCGCGCGACGTCATTGAAAAGCTGCAGGCACTCCAGCGGCGCGGCAACAGCACCACGCCGCACCAACTGCTGTCGCAAGCCGTGGATGTCCTGCGCTTGCGTCCCATTCTGCTCGATCGACATCGGGGTCAGGCCGAGCGGGCGCTCGCCAATGTGGACCTATATCTCAGCCTCTCGAGCAGTTATGCGGTGCGCGGCCTACGCGCCTTCTCCGAGGCGATGACGGCGGCCTGGACTGACGAGGCCCGGGCGGTCGAGGGTCGACCCGACGCGCAAGAGGAAGCCGTCGCGCTGTTCACCATGCATGCTGCCAAAGGTCTCGAATGGCCGGTCGTTATCCCCATCAACACTATGACCGGCGTAATGGCACCTGACAGCGCGGTGATTGACCGGCAGAACGACACTTTCTACTGCCCTGTTCTCGGTGTCCCTCCCTCTGGCTATGACACAGCGCGGCAAGCCGAGAAGGCGGAATTGGACCGAGAACGTGTCCGTCTCTGGTATGTCGCTGCGACCCGTGCCCGTGAGCTGCTGATCCTGCCACGCCTGGACGTAGCCCCTTCGAAGTCTGCCTGGATTGGTCTTGTAGATCTGTCACTCGCGGACCTCGCCGCGCTGGACGTATCGCATTTACCACCAGATCCAGTCGTGGTAGCTCACGGCCACAGCAACAGTCAGACGCGTGAGAGCTTCGCCGCTGAGGCCAGCGCAATCACGGATCAGCAGATCCTACTGAAATGGCTTGCTCCGAGCCGTGACGAGAATGCAGCCGGAACGGTCTTGCAGGAAGAGCAAGCCGATATCTGGACCGGTTCGGATGATAATACACCGCCGGAGCTCGTAGCTTCCTCCACCGTGCAGGGTGGCCGTGAGCGCGGGCTCGTCCTTCACAAGCTCATGGAAGAAGTCCTGAACGGCGAAACCGGCGACTCGCACGCGGCGCTCTCTGCGCGAGCCGGGGAGCTCGTCCGTGCGCTTGGCGTAGTTCCGGTCGCCGACCCAACTGCCGGGCTCTCCCCCGAGGAGCTGGCTGGTTGCGTTGGACGGACTTTAAGGCTGCCCGAAATCGCAGCCCTCCGGCCGGCGCTGTCTGCCGAGTTCCCCGTTTACGCGCTTCGCGAGAAAGACGCTGAGCTGGTCGCAACGGCGGGCATAGCCGATGCGCTGACGGTTGGTCCAGGGGAGACGCCAGCTGTGGTCATCGATTGGAAGAGCGATGTAAATGCCGATCCCAAAACGCTTGACCATTATCGGGCGCAGGTCCGTGCGTATCTCGAAATGACGGGAGCAGAACAGGGGCTGATCGTCCTGATGACGAGTGCGACGGTGATCGCGGTCAGGCCAAATGTTCCCTCCCCTCCATCCTGATTGCGGGGGGCCCTTCACAACGTGCCGACTTTTCATCAGGCCAGTTCAAAACCGTGACCACTTCCGCGGCAGGAACGAGCCGTCTGTTCCACTCAGCGCCCTAGACGGAATTTGTATGTCCTATCTTGCTTGGATTGATTTCGACCCCGAGGAGCGGCGACGCGCACAAACGCTGATCGATCTCTTCAAACAACCTGAAGCTCGCGACGAATTAGGTTTGGGAACAGTGCGCGATGGTCTTGCCGATCTCCTTTTTCCAGGCACCAGCACAATCCAGACGCGGCTACGCTATATGCTTTTTATTCCTTGGATCTACCTTGAGGCGCAAAGTCGCAAGGCGACACAAGCGGAGCGGACGAATATTGCTCGGGACCTGGAATTCCGGTTGAGCGAAGCTCTGCTTCGGGGCGAGGAAACGATCGGCGTGATCGGCCGAGATGCCGGCCGAAACCTCAAGCGGCTCGCCTCAAGCGTCTATTGGGCAGGTCTCAACACCCTTGGCATACGCACCCTGGCAGGGTCCCAAGCGACTTTCCTCTCCTATGGTCCCGAAAGCCTGAAGGATCACGATCTGAAACTATGGGCGCCAAGCCTACCTAAAGCGCCCGGCAATCTGTTTGATTCGGCAACGTTTGCGCTGACACTAGAAGAAGCGGATTTCCTGCGAGATCGCATTGCCGGCAATGCAAAGCCAACACTGCTGAATGAACTGGCGCGCACGGGTGAGACTTATTCTCAGGCTTGGCCGTGGCAGGTGGACGAAGGCAGCATCTCGAAATCCAATCGTGCGATGTTGCGTCACGCCGAAAGATTCTCGGGCGTGATGTATGGCGCCAGTCTGTTTTACAATCTTCTGCTGGCGCTCCGCGCCGCTGCGCGACCGAATGCCAAAAAGCATGCAGATGCTCCAGCCCTGGTGGAGCATTACCGGTCGCGACTTGAAGCCTGGAGGGCAGAGCTCAGGCATCTGAGCTTGAATGAGTGGGATCTCGACGATCTTTTTAGCCTTATTGGCAAGACCAGCCACAATTTGACGAAGTCGTCTCGTGATTTTATCCGCAGCTGGGCATCCATGGCGCGGGATGGCTCGGTCCAATTGGAGACAGACAGTGCAGCGATCGAGCTTCTAAAGCACCGAGAACACGGCCTGAAGCGGTTAAAGGCCCGCCTGCTGCACGATGCGCCACTAGAGAGATGGTCAGGTGCTTCTGGCGACGCCCGTCTCGATTTCAGATGGGGTATTTCAAGAAGCTACCTCGGGGAGCTCGCCGATGCCGGCTGAACCCGTGTTCAACCCTGAAAATCGCGAACTTTACACGTCTCTGGTGCGCGCGCCCGATCAATATCGGTTCGACAATGCCGCAGCGACAACCTACTCGCTTGACTTCGAGACGGCGCTCACCATTCCAATCGCCATCGTTTTTCGAGACGCCGAGAACCGTGACGAGATGTTGCGGAGCCCGCTGGCCCTGCTGCAAAGCGTCGAACGGATGGCCGGCAGAATGGCCATCTACTGTGATCGGGGCCGCATCAAGGAGGCGCGCCCGAATGCAGCACGGCTGATGGCGCTTTACGAGAAGACGATAATCGAGGTTTCGGCGCCGGAGGGCGGTGCATTCCATCCGAAGCTGTGGTGCATCCGTTTCCAACCGGAACAAGAGGGACAGCCCACGCGCATGCGGCTCGCCATTTTGTCACGGAACCTCACGAATGATCGATCCTGGGACCTGGCTCTTTGCCTCGACGGGAAGGTTGGCGACAATATCAACGATGCGAACGAGCCTGTCGTGCAGCTTCTTCGCGCGCTTCCGGGATTGGCGAATTCGGCAAATCGCCCGCCGGCACCCAAATTTCTTCCGTCGCTCGCGCGCGATCTCGAGCACTGCTTCTGGGATGATCTCCCCGCTGGCGCCACCAAAGTCACCTTCGCAGTGAATGGTTTGAAACCTGGCGCCTGGTCTCCGCAAAAGGGCGAGCGCCTCGCCGTTCTCTCACCTTTCGTAAGCAGTGCCGCGCTCGCGCACCTGGCCAAAGACTACGAGGAGCCGACAGCCTGTCAACTCGTGGCACGGGCCGAGGAACTGGATTGCATCAAGCCTGAGATTCGCGAGCTTTTTGACATACGGACCCTCGATGACCGAGCGACTCGTTACGAGGAAGAAGATCGTGACGAGATAGATTCTGCCGATCTTGAGGGCCTTCATGCCAAGGCCTACGTGGTGGAGCGGGGATCACGTCTTCATGTCCATCTTGGCTCCGCCAACGCAACGAGCGCTGCGCTGATCCCCGGCCGCGGCGGTCGTACCCAAAACGTAGAAATCATGGCAACCTTGGACGGCCCCAAAAGCCGCATGGGTTCAATTGCCGAAACGCTTTTCTCGGACGAATTTCAACGACTTCTGACGCCCTATGTGCCATCTGAGCCGCCCGGGCAGGATGCCGCTGCAGCCGCTGAGAAAGTGCTCGAAATTTTGCGCACCAGGATCGCGGCGCTGCCGCTCGACCTACACTGTACCCAACTTCCCGACGCCATTGGGCTCGAACTGGTGCTATCCGGCAAGACTTCGCCGATCGAGATACCGGCGGGAGTGAGATGTTTCGTTCGCCCCATTACGGTTGCGAATGAACGGGGATATGACGCGGCGCCTTTGCTCTGCGGCACGGCGCCGAGAATGGCTGTAAGCAGCGTCTCTTTGAGCGACGTTACACGCTGGCTTGTAATGAGGCTCCGCGATGAGGGTACAGGCGTAGAGGTTGCGTTCACTTTGGGCGCCCGTCTCATCGGTCTGCCCGATGGCCGGGATGCTGCCGTCCTGCGAGCACATATTGCCAATGTCGAGAACTTCTTCCGCTATCTGAGCTTGCTTCTCGGGAGTTTGGGTGAAGGCAGCTTCCTCGAAAGCGAAACTGCCGGTGAGGGCCAATGGCTTCGAAGGCTCGGTCAAGGTGGCAACGCGTTGCTGGAGCCGATGGTGCGAGCCCTCACCCTCGGTGGTGGTGAGCTCGCCGAGATCGATCACCTCATCAAGCGCCTAGATGACGGTGGCAAAAGCATAGTCCCCGAGGATTTTCTTCAGTTGTGGGCCAGCTTCGCGCCGCTCGTAGCCATCAAAGGAGCCCGAAAATGACTTATCAAGCAGAAGAGCATCTAAAGCTCCTCAAACCTTTTCAGCGGGCCACAGTCAATTACGTGTTTCGGCGTCTATTCACCGATGCGCAGACCACGGCGCAGTTTCTCGTTGCCGACGAGGTGGGCCTTGGAAAGACCATGGTGGCGCGGGGAGTCATTGCTAAAGCAATCCAAGAGTTGACCGGCAAGGTCGACCGTATCGACGTCGTCTACATATGCTCCAACCAGGCGATTGCCGAGCAGAACATCAAGTCGCTCAACGTTATTGGCTCGGCGACAAAACCTCTCAATACCCGCCTTACTTTGCTACCGCTCGAAATCGAGCAGGAGGGCGGGATTGCCTCACAGCCCGTGAACCTTATCAGCCTCACCCCAGGAACAGCACTCGATCTGAAGTCATCATTAGGTACCGCAAAAGAACGAGTCCTGATTTACGAGATGCTGAGAAAGAGGCTCGGCATCAGACACGGCGGCGTGCAGCGCGTCTTCCGCGGAGGCGTGGAGGCAGAAAACTGGCCTGGCTGGACTGACTGGATACGCACGCAGAAAATTTCCGAGGAGATCTCGAAGAATTTCAACGCGGCTGTTGGAGATGAATTCATCCAGCGGATTCGCGCAGCCGCGGAGTTGGCGAGGAGTAAGAAAAATCCAAACTATCCCGTCGATCAGCGGCCAGCTTCCATCATAGGGGAATTGCGGCGGATCCTGGCACGTATCTGTGTCGATGCGTTGACCCCCGATTTGATCATTCTTGACGAATTTCAGCGGTTCGCCGACCTGTTGCACGAACACGATGCACAGTTGGCTCCAGAAAAGGCAGCCGCGGCGGAGCTCGCGCGGGCGCTCTTTTCCTACTCTGGCGGCGACGGCTCGAAAGCTCGGTTGCTGCTCCTGTCAGCAACACCATACCGCATGCTGACCTTGAATAGCGACGATCCAGAAGATGGCGATCACTACAGTGATTTCCTGCGAACCATGCGCTTCCTCTTTGGCGCAGAAGATGGCGATGCGCGGATCAAGGAGCTGGAGCACGAGCTGACTCGTTTTCGCCGGGCATTGCAGGCAATGCCGGAGACAAGATTTGATGCCCGCGTCACGCGTGATCGCGTTCAACACATTTTGAGTGAGGTCATTGCCCGAACCGAGCGCGTTGATTCCAGCGATGATCGCAATGCGCTGGTCAGGGAGAGCAAGCCGCAGCTGACGATCGAAACAGAGGATCTTAAGGAGGCGAAGGTGATTGCTCAGGTAGCAGCGCTCGTCGGTGCGCCGGGCGTAGTGGAGTATTGGAAGTCGGCGCCGTACCTTCTCAATTTCATGCGTGACTACAAGCTCCGGCAGAAACTACAGACGGTGAAGCTCCGGCCATCTAAAGAACTTCGCCACGCAATCAAGGCTGCCGCTCCGTTCCTCATCAGCAAGGAGCAGGTCGAGGGCTATGGGGAGATTCCGCTTCGTAACGCACGAATGCGGGTTATGGCGGATACGACCTTCCAGCATCAGCTTGATCGCGCGTTGTGGATTCCGCCGTCTCGGCCAACATTCGGCGAGCAGATCCCGGCAACCAAGTCGCTCATATTTTCGGATTGGTCGATGGTGCCTGACGCGGTCGCCGCCCTTCTTTCGCATGAAGCAAGTCGGCGCATGGGAATGACGGCCGACCTCGTCAGCCGCACCAGCCGTCCCATTGGCATCGAGGAGATGATGCCAATGCTCTGCCCTTCCCCTACCCTGGCGGCGTGGATCGACCCCTTGGCATTGGAGCGCCGGTATGGACATGCGCCAAGCTATGATGAGCTGCATCTCCAAGTGGTCGAAGTGTTAACCGAGCGTATCGACGCAAAGCATCTAACACGTCTGACCGAGAGATCCGATCGGCTTCTGCCGCTCACACTTGAGGAAAAATTGGGGAGCGGCGTGGACTGGGGAAGGCTCGGTGCGATCGAGCATGAAGGTCATGATGAACACGGGGCAATGGCGCGCACCATCGAGATAATAGGAAACGCACTCGAAGGCGAAGATCATCTCGACGATGCAGACGTCAAGGATACCTACGACAAGCTCGCAGAATTTGCCCTCGGGTCCCCTGCAACCTGCGCACTTCGCGCGCTGGGCCGTCTATGCCCAGAGCTACCTCTGAACGATCCTGCCCTTGTCGGGGCAGCGATGGCGATCGCGCTCGGATTTCGGAGCCTGTATAATCAGCCGGAAACCAGGGCGTTGTTGGGAGAAACATCGCCCCTGAACTACTGGCGCCAGGTCAATGCGCATGCCGCGAGACACGATCTGACCGCTGTTTTGGACGAATACCTCCAGCTCGTGGTCGACGCTGAGCATGCTGCCGAACTGGACGCGCGACAACGCGCGGCTCTCATCGCCAACAAGGTCGTAGAAGTCGTCGCATTGAGGCCAGCTCAAATAACGCTGGATCACTGGACGGCAGGGCGCTCGCGCTTGCACGATAAGACCTTCGAGGTGCGGGCGCGTTTTGCGATGCGATTTGCGACAAAAGCGGAGGACGAAAAGGGGGTTCGCCGTACGACGCTCGTGCAAGCCGCCTTCAAGTCGCCTTTTCGTCCATTTGTACTGGCGACAACCTCGATTGGCCAGGAAGGTTTGGACTTCCATCCCTATTGTGCACGTATCGTGCACTGGAATCTGCCCCGAAATCCGGTTGACATAGAACAGCGCGAAGGGCGGGTTCATCGCTTCAAGAACCACGCTGTCCGGCGCAATATCGCTGCCAAGCTTGGTGATTTTGCGCTCCGTGGCGATGATTGTATCGCACCATGGGAAAGCATGTTCGAGGCCGCTCGGCAGCAGGAGATCTCACAGAGCCGCCCTGGTGACATCGTGCCTTACTGGCTATACCCCGGTGACGAAAAAATCGAGCGCGTAGTTCTTATCCCCCCGTTCAGCAGAGAAGTTGAGCGCTACGGAAATTTAAAGAAATCTTTGGCGACCTATCGATTGGCATTCGGTCAGCCACGACAGGAAGAGTTGGTTCAGCTATTTACGAGATTTGAATCTGAGGTTGTCGCGGAGCTGGCTGATCTGCAAATATCACTCAGGCCAAAAACTGATTTGAATATCGACAGCAAGCTGCACGATGCGCAGCAAGGGCAGCAGTAAGAATTTTGGGGCAGGAGGGTAGTTTTCGGATGGTGCAGGATAATCTTTCGGGCACATCGATATACAAGCATAAACAGGAGTCAGTGCAGCGCCCCGATGTCGGCGTTGAAGCGCAGTTTTCGAGTAAGAAAGCGCCCAGGACCTACCGCTACGATTCCAGCCTTGCGCCCGAACTCTCATGGGATGAAAACGCTGATCGTGCCTTCGCTGAATGGCTTTTGACGCTGGTTGCCGATGCCGCCGAGAAGGGCGAGGCCGCCGTCTTTGCTGAACCGCAGGTCTGGCAGGGCACCGAGGAACGGTTCACGTCCCTTTCGCAATGCGCGGCGCGGCTGCGCAGCCTGACCAAACCGTTCCTCAACTGGACCGGCAAGGCCGAACGGCAGCAGGTGACGGTGCCAACGCTGCCGCTATTCGTGCATGAGCGTCATTCGACGCAGGCCATTCTCGAAACCCTCAAATCGCACAAGGCGCTCGGCACCAATCTTGACCTGTTCGGCGATATCGACCTCGACGTGGCCGACAAGCTCGACGCCTACGAGCACAAAGGGCCGTGGACCAACCGCCTCGTCCTCGGCGATTCCTTGCAGGTCATGAACTCCCTGCTTGAATATGAGGGCATGGGCGGCCAGGTTCAGATGATCTATTTCGACCCGCCTTATGGCGTGAAGTACGGTTCGAATTTCCAGCCGTTCGTGCGCCAACGGGACGTGAAGCATGGACCGGACAATCAAATGATCCGTGAACCCGAGATGGTAAAGGCTTATCGGGACACGTGGGAGCTGGGTCTTCACTCTTACCTTACATACTTACGCGACCGGCTGACGCTAACGCGCGAGTTGCTGACAGAAGCCGGCTCTGTCTTTGTCCAGATTTCCGACGACAACCTGCATCATGTGCGCGAAGTATTGGATGAGGTCTTTGGAGCGGCTAATTTTTGCTCCATTATCGCATTCAATAAAACAAGCGGATTTAGCCCCAAACTTCTTTCAAATGTTGCTGACTATCTCCTTTGGTATGCGAAAGACATCAAGAGCGTAAAGTATCAGCAGATATACCTGCAAAAAGAATTGGGCGAAGAAGGCGCAACGCAATACACCTACGTTGAGTCTTTGGATGGCTCAGTTTTTCGTTCTATGACCGCCGAGGAACAGGCAGACCCAAGCAAAATTTCTGGCGACTTTCGCATCCTTACGCATGGCGACATGTCGGCACAGGGGACGTCCGGCAATACCGAACCATTTGATTTCAATGGCAAGATTTTTCGGGTGCCCGCAAACTGCCATTGGAAAACTACTCCGAATGGCATGCGGAAGCTCGCAGAAAATAATCGCCTTTTGGCGATGGGCAATTCATTGCGGTACAAACGGTATCTATCAGACTTCCCTTTGTTTCCTGTGTCAAACGTCTGGACGGATACCGGGACTAGCGGCTTCGCAGCAAAAAAACTTTATACGGTGCAGACAAATCCTTCGGTCGTGCAACGCTGCATGTTGATGACGACCGAGCCAGGCGATCTCGTGCTAGACATCACCTGCGGTTCCGGCACGACTGCCGTTGTAGCTGAACAGTGGGGCCGTCGGTGGATCACGGTTGACACCTCTCGGGTGCCGATTGCCCTTGCACGACAACGGCTGCTGACCAGCACCTACCCTTGGTATAGGCTCAAAGAGCCAGCCACAGGCCCGTTAGGTGGCTTTGTCTACGAGCGAAAGCGCAACAACAAGGGAGAGGAAACTGGGGGTCTCGTGCCCCGGATCACGTTGAAATCTATCGCCAATGATGAAGATCCGAAATGCGAAACTATTCCCGATCGCGCGGAAACAAACGACAAGATCACCCGTGTCTGCGGTCCGTTTACAGTGGAGGCGACCATCCAAGCCGCGATGAGCTTGGAAGAAGATGCACCGCATCAGGCCATGCAGCCGCAATCGAGTAGCCCCCGTTCCTACCTGGACCGCATGATCGAAGTCCTGCGCCAGAGCAAAACGTTACGTCTGCCGGGGAATGTGACGCTGGAGCTGGAGGCTGTTAGCCCGCTTTCCGACCGCGAGTATCTTCACGCCGAAGGCGTGGCGCGGGATGGAACCGAAAAGCGGATCGCCTTCGTCTTCGGACCAGAAGACGGCGCGATCGGCTCCGAGTATGTCTTCAACGCACATACCGAGGCTTTGCAGCAGGGCTTCCAGCAGCTTTTCCTGTTCGGCTTCGCGATCCAGGCCAAGGCGCGGGAAATGCTCGACAAGCTGAAAATTCCGACGGTCTACGTGTCTGTAACGCCGGACGTGGTCATGTCCGACCTGCTCAAAACCAGCAAGGCCAGCGAGATTTTCTCCATCACCGGCCTGCCAGACGTGGAGCTGCAAGCCGCCGGAAAACGCGATGACGGGACGCCGCTGCGCCGCGTCGTCATCAAAGGGCTCGACATCTTCCGGCCGGATACGATGGAGACGGACGAGATCAAGGCCGAAAACCTGCCGTGCTGGATGCTCGACACCAATTACAATGGCATGGCGTTTCTTGCGTCCCAGGTGTTTTTCCCGAAGACCAGTGCGTGGGACAATTTACAGAAGTCGCTCAAGGGCCAGTTCGCCGACACTGTTTGGGAACATCTGGCGGGAACGGTCAGCGAGCCGTTCGTTCTCGGCGACAAGAAACGGATCGCGGTCAAGGCCATCGACGAGCGCGGCAATGAGCTGATGGTCGTCAAAAGCGCGGAGGAAGCCCGCTGATGCCCGCCGCGCAGGAGAAGCAACAACCGCCGCTGACCGTCGCGGAGGTCGATTCCCCGATCATCAATTCGCCGTTCCGCGAGCCGGAATACCATTGGCAGATTGAACGCGGGAAGCCGCCAGTCAAGGCAGAAGGACGACGGCGCGCCAGCTATTTCTACCGCGTGCCGGAACACGCCGGGCGCGGACGGAAGAATAAGAAGCAGGCCGAGCTTTTCGAGAGCGAGAAGGGCGAGGAAATCGAGCTCGAGATCGTCAACCTCATCCGCGATCGGGTGAAGGAATGGCGTTCAGGCAGTCGGTCCGGCGGTATCGCCTATGACGGCGCGTCGCCCGTCACCAAGGAATTGCTGGAGCTATGGCGCAGCAGCGACCGGATGCAGCGGCTGTTCTTCGCGCAGATTGAGGCCGTCGAGACGATCATCTTCCTCATCGAGGCCAACGACGTTTACCACAAGGGCTTGCCGGAGATTCCAAAGGACGAACCCGGCCTGGAGGCGAAGGCCGCCGGCGTTCGCGCCTTCATCCGCTACGCCTGCAAGATGGCGACCGGCTCCGGGAAGACCACCGTCATGGGCATGCTGACGGCCTGGTCGATTCTCAACCGCACTGCCTCGCCCCGCGACGATCGGTTTTCCGACACCATCCTGATCGTCTGCCCCAACGTCACGATCCGCGAGCGTTTGCAGGAGCTGGACCCTGCGCTCGGCGACCTGAGCCTCTATCGCACGCGCCAGCTTGTGCCGCCGCACCGCATGGAGGAATTGCGGCGCGGCGAGGTCATGATCGCGAACTGGCACCGCCTTGCGAAGAAGGAAACCAACACCGTCAACGGCGATTCCGCAAAGGTCGTGAAGACCGGAGAGCCTGTGGAAGTCGTGAAAAACGCAGGCAAGGAAAACGAATCCGTCGAAATCAAATACTTTGAATCCGACGCGGCCTGGTTCAAGCGCATCCGGCGCGAGCTGGGCAGCGGAAAAGGACGCAGCCCGCACTGGCTGATCTTCAACGACGAGGCGCATCACGCCTATCGGCGCGGCGACGCCGGAGCCGAGGATCAGGCTCTTGAGGAAGACAAGGACCTTGCGAAGAAGAATGAGCGCGAGGCGACAATCTGGATCGAGGGGCTAGACCGCATAAACCGCCTTGCCGGCGGCAGCCGCAGGCGGGGGATCAATCTCTGCGTCGATCTGTCAGCTACGCCCTTTTATATCCAGGGTTCCGGCAATGAGGTCGGTAAGCCGTTCCCGTGGATCGTTTCCGACTTCGGCCTTCTCGATGCCATCGAGTCCGGCCTTGTCAAAATCCCGCAATTGCCCGCCCGTGACGTGACCGGGGCCGAGGAAGCTGCCTATTTCAATATCTGGCGATGGGTGCAGGCTAAAGCCAAGGAAGACGGCTACGGCACCAATCTCACACCTGAGCTGGTCATGAATTATGCCAGCGCGCCGATCAATCTACTGGCGGCCGAGTGGCATGAGCGCTTTCTTGAATGGGAGCAGTTCTCGAAGCAGCAGCACAAACATCCCGTGCCGCCTGTCTTCATTGTCGTCTGCCGCGACACGGCCGTCGCCAAGGAAGTCCATTCCTGGCTTGCGAACGGCAATGACGGCTACGGCGTTTCCCCGCCCTGGTTTCGGAATTCACCCGGCCAGGAGGTCACGGTCCGCATCGACTCAAAGGTCATCGAGGACATCGAGGAAGGCGGCAGCAAGGACGAGACCCGCCGCTTGCGCTACATCCTCGATACGGTCGGCAAGGCCGAATGGCCGGGCGGCAAGGTGCCGGAAGAATGGTCGGAGCTGGTCCGCAAACACAACGACAAGGTCGCCAGCGACGACAATGACGGCTCCCTGAAATGGATCGACGAGCGCATCCCGCCGGGCCGGGATGTGCGCTGCATCGTGTCGGTCGCAATGCTGGCCGAGGGCTGGGACGCCAACACCGTCACACATATTGTCGGCCTGCGACCGTTCGGATCGCAGTTGCTCTGCGAACAGGTTGTCGGCCGGGCGCTGCGCCGCAAGAGCTATGCCCTGAACGAGGAAACGCAGATGTTCGCCGAGGAGACCGCCAAGGTCTTCGGCGTGCCGTTCGAGTTGATCCCGTTCAAGGTTGCGCCTGCCGGACCGACTCCCCCGCAGCCGGAACCCAATCATATCTATTCGGTGCCCGAGAAGGCCGAGTTCGAGATCACCTTTCCGGTCGTGACCGGCTACCACCAGTCCGGGCAGTTTGAGGTTTTCATCGATTGGGACCAGGTCGCCAAGGTCACGATCGATCCGATGAGGATTCCGCAGATCGTCGAGCTGACCCCGCTGACGACGCCGGACGGCACTCTCGCGGCCTACGGTCCGGGCGAAAAGCCGGTCCTGTCGCTCAAGGACTGGCGCGCGATGTTCCGCGACCAGCAGGTCGCCTTCCGGCTCGCGCGCGAAATCTGCCTGCGCTGGCAGGCCGATAACGGCGCGGCGGCGGTGCCGACACAGCATCTCTTTCCAAAGGTCGCTTTCGCTGCAAAGCGCTTCCTGGCCGAGAAGCTGGATCGGAAAGGCGGCAGCCAGCCCTGCGACGTTCTGCTGGTCGGCGAATATATGCAGGCAGCGATCGGCTCCCTGCTTGAGGCGATCAAGAAGGGTTCATCAACCGCCGACGCAGAGGTCGCTGTCGTCCCGCAGGGTGCAGCCGGGCGTGGCAGCACCCTCTATGTCGATTTCCATACGACGAAGCCCATCT